>JAFWUX010000099.1 GCA_017523995.1 Oscillospiraceae bacterium
AATTAAATCTTGAAGAATAGATGCGCAGGATTTTTGTCATGAGACAAGGCAGAAAGCCGCAGCCTTGCTGACGCAAGGCAAGGATTTCTAACGCAGTATCATGGCAAAAAGACAAGCAGATATCTTCAAGAGATAGTTGGGGCATCAATAACAAGCAGGAGGTTATACTATGGAATACCAAAAGGGTTATGTCTATGACCTGATGGATCAGGGCGGTCCGACGAAAGTGACGGAGCCTTACTTCAAAGATGCGGTCGATGAAATGATGCGGGCACGGACACTGTGTGCAAAGGCAAATGCGGTTCTTCCCGATGATCCGTCATACGTCGGCTATCTTGAGGAGCTGTTCGGGCGCAGGCTCGATGATGTCAGAATCCTCACACCGTTCACCTGCGATTTCGGCAACCGTGTGACATTCGGCAAGGGCGTGTTTATCAATCACTCCGCGATTCTTTCCGCGTCCGGCGGCATCGAATTTGAGGACGGCGTAATGGCTGCACCGGGACTGAGGATTGCAACAATCAACCACGATATGTATGACCGCCACACCACCTACACCTACGGCAAGGTTCTCGTGAAGAAAAATGCGTGGCTCGGAATGGGCTGCACAATCTGTCCGGGCGTGACCGTCGGAAAATATGCTGTTGTTGCGGCAGGGGCAGTTGTCACAAAGGATGTTCCCGATTATGCGGTTGTCGGCGGTGTTCCGGCGAAGGTCATCAAAATGCTTGATCCCGAGCAGATGAAAGACTAAGGAGCGATATGTATGAAGCATACTCCTTATGATACTTCTTTTCGGCTCGACCGCTGAGAGCTTTCAGCTCCTCGCCGTAGTGCTTCACCACCCGATATTATTTCAGAACATTCAGCTTGACTTCCAGATCTTCAATCTCCGTTTTCAGGTTGTTCCGCTCGGAGAGAAGTCCACGGCTGATCGGTGACAGCATCAAGTATCCCTTCTGGAAAATGACGGCGCAGAACCCGAAAGCGGTTTATGCCTGCCTGAATTTCGGTGAAGCGTATGCGCCCGATGAGATCGCAGCGCAAAGCATTCTTATCAATGGGGATATTCATAGTGTTTTAGACAGTATATAGAAGAAAGGCTATTGCACCGTCAATGTGCAATAGCCTTTCTGTTTCAATGTAACTCTTCGCACCTTATCATCTGCACAGACATTCCGCCGATGGTCAGATTCAGGAACATCATCATAATACCGCACCTTCGGTATGTACGGTATTCATACAGCTTTCCGCTGTTCTTATCATCGCTTTTTTGCCTGCGGCAGTCCTGGGTCAGCATAAAACGTGCCGCTGCGAAGGCAAAGCGGTATCGCTTCGCGATGATTCGTAATGGGGAGCTCTCGCACGCTTCGCTATGAGTTTGCGTGCAAACTCACCCCAAACCCCTGCTGGGGTCATTGACCCCAGACCCCATGTTTATGTGTGGATAGAATGACGCTGCTCCTGTGTGCGTAAGCGGGTGCGGTTACGTATTGACGCTCCGGCGGCTTTGTTCTGTTTCAGCATAAACATGGGGACGGGGAGTACGAGTGAATAGTGAATAGAGAAAAGTGAAAATTGAATAACAAATGGGGCCTAACGGTTTGCACAGCAATACCGTAGGATAAATATCCCCAGCGAGGGTTTGGGGGCGGCAATGCCAACAACTTAAGATGTTGCGTTCCCCAGTGAATTGCGCTGCAATTCACTTAGGGGCGCCCTCTATCGCAGGGCTCCCCTCTCCGAAAAACGATCCACCGGATCGTTTTTCGGATTCACCCCTGCGGAGCTCCTAAAGCAGGGGAATTTCGCACTCTGCGGAGTGCGACCAAAGGGCGCCGCCCTTTGGAAACCTGCGAGCTTTTAAAAAAGCTCGACCAAAACTTTTATTTCGGCTTCGCCATGTGCGCCTTAAGTTGTTAGCATTGTTGAGGGCGGAGCCCCCATTATAAATCCGTCGGAGATACCGCTCCCCCCGCGAGCTCGCGGTAGAATTTGAGGGTGGGGAAGTGCATGCCGAGCCGTTCGAGCAGATAGCGCTCCGTATACTGCGAAAAGAGCGCCGCGCTCTGTCCCTTGAGCCGGAACTGAAACAGCTTATCATACTCCGAAAAGACCACATGCCGCGCGGCATGAAGCACCGCCTGCGGCACATCCATATCATCGGGTTCAAATTCGGTTCTGCAGCCGCGGCAGATCAGGTCTGCGGCATGAATCCGCAGAACGGGATGCTCCGGCAGATAGGTCATGCAAGCCTGACAGCACACGAGATCCGGCATCATGCCGAGCTCGGTCATCAGCCGCAGTTCAAAGATGGATTTGACAAGCGCCGCCGGTCTGGAATGCTCCGAGAGATGATGCAGCGAAAGCAAAAAAAGCCGCAGAAGCTGCGGCTGCGGCTGATCGGTCATTGTCCTGCGGATGAGCTCCGAAAAATATGAAGCGAGCGCGAGTGCCTCCAGATCACTGCGGAGCCCGTAAAACAGATTGCGGGACACGGCACTGTCAAGATAAAACCGGTCGCCGCTGCACCGCAGACAGAAGTCGCCGTAGGCAAACAGCTGCGTCACTGCGCCGAATTTGCTCCCCTGCTTGCGCGCCGATTTCGCCTGCACCGTGCGGATGCCGTCCTCTGTCAGCAGGTCGATGAGCTTATCGGCATCATGAAAGGCTGTCTCCCGAATGACCAGCCCCGTGAGATTGAGATGCGTCTGCATAGGTTTGCTCCTCATGACAGCACGCGCGGTATTCGAGATAATCCGCGATGCTGCCGCTCTGACAGAAGGCATCCCAGCGCTGCTGCTGTTGTTTCTCCGCCATTCTGTCCGTCAGATAAGCGTTCTGATTCCGCATATACAAGCCTCCTTTTGAAGCTAGCATATGCGGAATCAGCTTGCATTTTCATGGTAAATTTTACTGGTTGAAGTTCAGCCCGAACTGCTCGATCATCATATCGCGGTTGCGCCAGTCCTCTTTGACCTTGACCCATGTCTGGAGATTGACCTGAATCCGGAAGAACTTTTCGAGCTCGCGCCGCGCATTTGCGCCGACCTTTTTGAGCATCGCGCCGTTCTTGCCGATGATCATGCGCTTGTGCGATTCCTTCTCGCAGTAGATCAGCACCGAGATGTTAAGGATATCCTTATCCTCGCGCTCGGAGAACGATTCGGTGACAACCGCAACGCCGTGCGGCACTTCATCCTGCAGCAGATATAAGAGCTGCTCGCGGACGATCTCCGCAGCAAGCACGCGCTCCGGCTGGTCGGTGATCATATCCTCGGGGAAATAATGCGGACCCTCCACGGCACGGCTGAGCAGTTCCTCAAGCACTTCCTGCACGCCGTCATTGTGCGTGACCGAAACCGGAATGATCGCCGCCGGATGCCAGCGGTTCTCCGCTTCGACCAGCAGCGGCGCGAGCGCAGACTTATCCTTCAGCAGGTCGATTTTATTATAAAGGAAGATGACCGGCGTCTCCTGCTTTGTGAGGTTGTCGAGCATGATCTGCTCCTGCTCGCCGAGCGGCTTTGTGCAGTCCTGCATGAAGATGACGCAGTCAATCTCCGAGACTGCCTCTTTTGCCGCCTTGAGCATCTGGTCGCCGAGCTTCGTGCGCGCGCGGTGCAGACCGGGCGTATCCGTAAAGACAAGCTGCGTCTCGCCGACATTGCGGATGCCGGTGATGCGCGTGCGCGTGGTCTGCGGCTTCGGGCTGACAGAGGCGATCTTCTCGCCGATCAGCGCATTGAGCAGCGAGGATTTGCCCGCGTTGGTATGTCCGGCAATCGCTGCAAACAGAATTTTCGTCTTGCTGTTCTGCTGCATGGGATTATTCCTGCTCCTCGGGGACGATATAGCTGGTGTCTCTGGAGAAGCCGAGCTTTTCGAGGACAGACTCCTCCTTCTCGCGCATCTGTCGCTGCTCGAGCGAGGACTTTTCGTGATCATAGCCGAGCAGGTGCAGCATCGAGTGGACAGTCAGGAATGCGACCTCGCGCTCGAGAACATGTCCGTACATTTTTGCCTGCTTCACTGCCATTTCCATCGAGATGACGATATCGCCGAGCAGGACAAAGCCGTTCTCGGTGTTGATCTCGAGGTGGTCGCCCTCGCAGAGCGGGAAGGAGAGCACATCGGTCTCCATATCCTTATTGCGGTACTGCGCATTGAGCTTGCGGATCTCCTCATTGTTGACGAAGGAGACGCTGACCTCGGTATCGTGACCGAAGCCCTCCGTTGTCAGCACAGCCTGACAGCAGCGGCGGATCAGCAGGCGGATTCCGACCGGAATCTTCACCTCATGCTGTGTATCTTTGATGTAAACCTTCAGCTTAGCCATTTTTGTTTCTTTTCCTTTCATGATGGTTTTGTGTATTTTTATGCTCGTAATTCGCGTAGGCGGTAATGATATCCTGCACAAGTCTGTGCCGGACAACATCCTTTTCCGAGAACTGGTGAATCACGATGTCATCGACTGTTTTGAGCACGCGCATCGCTTCGATGAGACCGGAGCGTCGCGGGTCGGGCAGATCAATTTGTGTAATGTCGCCGGTGATGACCATTTTGCTGCCCTCACCGAGTCTTGTCAGGAACATTTTGATCTGCTCTGAGGTGGTGTTCTGCGCTTCATCGAGGATGATGAACGCATGATCGAGGGTTCTGCCGCGCATGTAGGCGAGCGGCGCAATCTCGATGATATTCTTTTCCAGATCACGCTCGACCGCCTCACTGCCGAGCATTTCAAAGAGTGCGTCATAGAGCGGTCTGAGGTAGGGGTCAACCTTATCCTGCAGATCGCCGGGGAGAAAGCCGAGCTTCTCGCCTGCTTCTACGGCAGGGCGCGTGAGAATGATGCGGCTGATCTCATGACTTTTGAGCGCCTTGACCGCCATCGCGACAGCCAGATAGGTCTTGCCGGTGCCGGCGGGCCCGATGCCGAGTACAATGGTATTTGCAGCGATTGCATCGAGATACTTCTTCTGCCCGACAGTCCGCGGGCGGATCGGTTTGCCGGAGAGCGTCACACTGACGGCATCCGCGGTCAGCGTTTTGACCTCCTCGGCGGCATCATCGGCGACCATTGAGACAACGTAGCGCACGCTCTGCTCATTGATGCCGGTGCCCTTGCGGGTATTTTCGAGCAGCACATCCATCGCCTCGGCCGCCTTCCGGATATTCTCCTCCGGACCGGTGATCTTGACGCCGGTGCCGCGGTTGACGATCACAACCTGAAACTTCTTCTGAATCAGGTTGAGATTGGAGTCATAGCTGCCGAAGACAGCCGCGATCTCATCGGGATTTGCTGCATTCCAAATCAGTTCTGCCATGTGTTTTAATGAATCGGCTCCTTTGTGATAGGCTGCTTTTGCGGCAGGTTCAACAGGCCGCAGAAAGCGCATAATAAATTCTATGTCTATTATATCACAAACCGAAGAAAAATGGAATAGTTTTAGGATAATTTCACAAAAATTTCACTGCTTTTCCCGATAACCCCCTCAAAAACATAGTTGATTTTCAGCGATATGCCCAAATCGGAGCGGGAAAATTCGGCCTTTTTGCTGAGGACGGTGTCAGAAGCGTGAAAATTGTGCTCATAGCGTGCCGCAGATTCTTCGAGCATCGTCCGGATTTCGTCCTCTGAAAAAACGGTGATCGCGGTCTCCTGCTGCGTGTATCTGCACCGGATGAGTGAGAGCGGAAGCCGTCTGCCGAACAGGGTGAGCGGTTCTGCATCCTCCTCATAGATCGTGCCGGCATCTGCATCCGGACGGACGAACCCGAGCGTCAGCGGGATGCGCCTGCCGAACACCGAAAGCACCGTCTCGGTCTGCGTCTGCCCGCGCACGGGTATCTCGGAGACAAACGGCAGCTCCTGTTCAAATGTATCAAAATAGGTGCCGGTGACGGTGCCCTCCGCGTGATAGTATTTGCAGATGCCGAATGCGTCGGTCTGTGCACCGGTGATGAGCAGATCGCCCGCATGCACGGTATCCCCGACCTGTCTGACGGCAAATCCGCCGCGGACATCCATGCCGGTGATCTGCGCGGTCTCCGCTGCAATGACATTTGCCGGAACATGATTCATGCGCATCTCAGGCGGCGGTGTCTCCTCGGTCAGATCGACGATGAGCCTGCCGCCCCTGCGGCGCATGGTGATCCACTCGATCTCACTGACGGCAAGGCGCATCTGCTGCTCGATGTAGCTGCAGGGCAGATCGCGGAACGGCACGCCGTAAGAGACGCCGAGATCAGCAAGGGCGCGGACGATCTCCGCCTCGGGCACGCGCTGATTGCCGGTGATCTCAATGCTGCGGATGCGCGCATTGCACCACCAGAGGAACCATGCGCCGCAGAGCGCCCCGCATACAAATCCGAGCCGCCTGCGATACGGCGCAAGGTGATAGCGCAGCCCGCGCCGCGCCGTGACGGTCAGCGTCACCTGATAGCGCGCCGCAAGTGCCGCAAGCATGCGCTGCGCACCGGCAGTCGTTTTTGCGCAAAAGATATTCCCGCGCATCTGCTGTCCGCTGCACCGCACGCCGTTTCTGCGGAGCGCATCGCGGAATGCCGCGAGCTGTGTGCCTTCGGCTTCAAACCGGATCACCGCCATGCTTCACAATCCCCCGTCCAGCTCAATCGCACGGATTTCGCCGCGGATGTGGAGTCCCTCGCTGCTGTAATCCGAGGCGGAAAGCCCGTGTCCCCAGATTGCGGCACGGTGTCCGCCGAGCTCCAGCAGCATCAGCATATCGCTGCACTCCAGCAGACGGCGGCAGCGGTCTATATATAAATCGTTGTTGCCGCAGAGCTCCATGCGGTCGGCAAACATTGCAGGCTGTTTCATTGCGCGCATCCCTCCCATGTCAAAGCGTATGCGCGGCGGTCGGGAAACATGACGCGGTTTAAGGTGTCTCCAACGGATTTATAATGAGGGGCTTACAGTGTTGCTGCGCAAACTGTGCCCCCAAACCCCTGCTGGGGATATTCCCCTATTATTCAATTTTCACTTTTCTCTATTCACTCGCACTCCCCGCCCCCATGATGAAAGCCGCTCCGTTTGACATGCAGTGAATAGAGAATCGTGAAAAATGAAAAGAGAAAAACGAAAGCCGCCAAATCTGCGGAATGAAGTAAACATGGCGTCTGGGGTCAATGACCCCGGCAGGCGGTTGGGGACGGATTCACGATTACAAATCCGCCGGAGATACCTTATCATTCAGCGTGTGCGAATCATGCGGCGAAAGTCCGCATACGATATATCAAAACGCCGGAAAGGAGCCTGCCATGATCCGCACCGCACACCGCCTATCCATCCGCACTGCCGCACCCGCACTGCTGCCGCTGATCCTGTTCATCCTGCTCGCGCTGCATGCAGAGGCGGCGGCAGCGGTCACGGCGGACCGCCTGCGGCTCTGTCTCGAGACGCTGATTCCCTCGCTGTTCGGCTGCATGGCGGCGGCAAATCTCCTGACGGGAACAGGCGCAGCGGCGTGGCTCGGCACACGGCTCTCATGGCTTGCGCGGCTGCTGCATCTGCCGCCGGAGCTGCTGACAGTTTTCCTCGTCAGTCAGATCGCGGGCTATCCGGTCGGGACGGTGCTGCTCCGACAGATGGTCAGGGCGGGGCGTCTGGATGCAAAGTCCGCGGCACGGTATGCATGCGTCTGCTTCGGCGGCGGCCCTGCCTTTGCAGTCGGGTTCGCGGGGGGGCGGATGTTCGGTCGCGCTTCAATCGGCTGGATGATGCTGGGCGGATGCATCCTTGCAAATATCATGCTGCTGCTTCTGCTCCCAAAACCCGAAGTGTCGGAATCCGGAGCACCGCAGGTGCATCTCAGTGCCGAAGCGCTGCCGGATGCGGTCTCCGCGGCAATGCGCAGTCTCGCGGCGATCTGCGGCATGGTGCTGCTGTTCGGGCTGCTGATGCTCCTTTGCGATCTGCTCGGCATCACGGGGCTGCTCGTGCGGCTCGGCGGCGTATGCGGACTTTCGGAGCAGCGTGTCCGCGCTCTGATGCTTGCGGTCTCGGACGTCACGCAGCTGCAGGGACTGCTCCGCTGCGGACTCCCCTGCCGCCTGCTGATATCGCTCACAGGGGCGCTGCTCTCCTTCGGTGGAATATGTGTCCATTTGCAGTGCAGAGCGCTCTCGGCCGGCTTTATCCGGATGCGGAATCTGCTGACCGCAAGGCTCTCGGCCGCCGCACTGACCTTTTTGATATTGTACGTATTATCTGCATTTTTCGATACCGATGAAGCTGCCGCGGTGCTCGCCTATCCGGCGGCGGTCTCCCGCAGCGGATCACCGCTTCCGGCGATCCTGATTTTTTGTACCGGATTTCCATTTCTTATAAAAAAGGACTAGACAAACTCAAAAAAATATGTTATAATGGAGAAAACATAGGGCCAAAACGCGCAGAATCAACCCGATCCTGCGGTCAAGCCGATTGAACGAGGTGACCAATATGGGACTTTTTGATGTATTCTCCAAAGGCGGAAAGTATTTTGGAAAGGCGATCGAGCCGAAATGTGAATACTGTGAACACGGCAAGCGTTCCAGCGACGGAAACAAGGTGCTATGTACAAAGAAGGGCATGGTCGATGCCGGATATCACTGCACCAAGTTCCTGTATTCTCCGCTCAAGCGCATTCCGGTCAAGCAGCTCGAGCGCGTCGGCTGGCTCGATGGCGATTACGAAGAAAAGGATTTCGCTGAAATCTCGAAAAAGAAAGCGGAGGAAGCAAAGGCTGCTGCAAAAGAAGCAGCAAAGGCTCCCGCACCCGCTCCGAAGCCTGTGACGCCCGCCGCGCCTTCTGTGGCGCCTGCTCCGGCTCCGAAGCCTGCGACGCCGGTCACGCCTTCCGTGACACCTGCTCCGGCTCCGAAGCCCGTGACGCCGGTTACACCTTCCGTGACGCCTGCTCCGGCTCCGAAGCCCGTGACACCGGCTGCACCTTCCGCGGCACCTGCTCCGGCAGCTCCGAAGCCCGCGATGGGCGGCGATCTGGCTTCGCTTGCGGCTATGGCTGAGGCGGCCGGCGAATACAATCCGGAACCCGCTCCGGCTGCGGATGCTCCGCAGGAAAATGGCGGCATGAATGCGCTGAGCAGCATGTAAAAAAGGGGATAAATAAACCACGGTCAAGCAGCCTGAGAGCCTCGCGCTTTCAGGCTGTTCCCGTGTCGGCAGTGCCGACAGCCGTTTCGGGAATATCAGCTGACCGATTGTGCTGCCTGACTGCCCGACCGCTGACGCAATATGACGGGCAGTGACCGACGCCGTTTCGGGAATATCAGCTGCCCCTTTTTGCTGCCTGACTGCCCGACCGCTGACGCAATATGACGGGCAGTGAACGGTGCCGTTTCGGGAATGTCAGTTGACCGATTGTGCTGCCTGACTGCCCGACCGCTGCCGCAATATGACGGGCAGTGACCGGTGCCGTTTCGGGAATGTCAGCTGACCCTTTTTGCTGCCTGAGTGCCCGACCGCTGACGTAATCAGAATAACAGTATTTACAGGTGTTTGCTATGAAAAAAGGCTTTGAAACTGTTACGCAGCATACTCAAATGGATCGGGATCATCATGCTTGGTCTGACCGTCATACTCCTCACTGTCCGCCTGATCGGAAAGCTGTATAACAGAAGAACACCCGAAGGCGGCATCAGCGAAACCATGTATGCGGATATCAACGGCGCAAAACAGTGGATCAGTATTTACGGACAGGATCGTGACAATCCGGTGCTGCTGTATATCCACGGCGGTCCGTTTGCCCCGACAAGCTGGGCGGACTGGGCCGTCTGGAAAAGCTCAGTGCGGATTACACGGTCATAAACTGGAATCAGCGCGGCTACGGACATAATTATCCGAAATACAAAGCAACGGAACCGATCTCGGCGGACGATATGATCGCTGACGGAAAAGCGCTGACGGATTTCCTGTGCGATTATCTGGGCAAGGAAATAATTACTGTGTTCGGGCACTCTATGGGTTCTATCTACGCGGCAAATCTTGCACTGGATTATCCTGAAAAATATGATGCTGTCATTGTGGGCGCGCTGATCGTTGATGAACAGGAAAGCCGCAGCTGCTATAAAGAATATCAGCTTGCACGGACGGTAAATGATCCGGAGATGCACGCTGCTGTGCTGTGATCAGCTTGCTGCATTTGCGCATCAGATCGCACAAAAGAATCATCCTGCCTGAGAAAGGACAAACACCTATGATCGTACTGGATTTTGGAAACTGCTGCTTTAACGGCAACAGAGAAGAATATATCATGATCGTCATTGCACCGAAAACGGATTTCGCCTCGAAGGATGCATTTCTGGACGGGGCAATCCGGTTTCTCAATGCAGATGAAAACAGCGATTTCTTCGATGATTACGAGGAACTCTATCAGGAGCGCAGCTATGAGCCGGTCAATATCGACATCGACGCAGATTTCAAAAATATGAGTCAGCGCGTCGGATTTCTGCACGAACCGGTTTTGCAGGCGTTCAGCATCGGCAAAGATGAATGGAATGACTGGTCTGCGATCCTCGAAACAAAATCGGAATACATCCTCTATCGCTGGGCTACAAGCGCCTGACCGATCGGATATTCATTCTTTCAAGCCTCAAAAAATCAAGACTAAATTCAGGAAGGAGCAGTATGATCCTGTTATGGGATCATGCGCAAATCTATGGACATTCAGAACAACAGTATCGACGGCGGAAAGGCATTCGACTGGGGACGCACCTCGGGCGACTACGCGAAATTCCGTGATATCTACCCCGAAGCATTCTACAGGGCGATCCTTGACCGCGGATTCTGCAAAGACGGTCAGCGCTGCCTTGACCTCGGCACCGGAACCGGCGTGCTGCCGCGCAATCTCTATCACGCAGGGGCGCAGTGGTGCGGCACGGATATCTCGCCGGAACAGATCGAACAGGCAAAGCGGCTCGCCGCAGATGCCGGTATGCAGATCGACTTCCGCACCGCTTCTGCGGAGACAACCGACTATCCCGATGACAGCTTCGATACCGTCACGGCATGTCAGTGCTACTGGTATTTCGATGCGGCAAAAGCATATCCCAATATCGCAAGAATGCTCAAAAAGGACGGTTCACTCGTGCTGCTCTATATGGGCTGGCTCGCGGAGGAGGACAAAATCGCGGATGCAAGCGAAAAGCTTGTGCTGCAATATAATCCAAAATGGACCGGCGCAGGCGACAGACGGCATCTGATTCAGCCGCCCGAGGAAATCGCGGAGCTGTTTGACATCACCGAACAGACCATGTTCGATCTGCCGGTGCACTTTACCCGCGAAAACTGGCACGGCAGAATGCGCGCATGCAGAGGCGTCGGGGCTTCGCTCGATGCACAGCAGATCAGGGCGTGGGACGCCGATCACAGAGCGATGCTCGAATCCCTCGCGCCCGCGGAATTCGATATCCTGCACTATGCCGCCATGACGGTACTCAAGGTGAAAAAGTAATTTGAAATTAGAAATGAGAAATGAGAAATTGCGGTATGCGCTGCGCGCATGATTCATAATGGGGCGCTGCCCCAAACCCCGCCAAAGGGATACTATCCCTTTGGAATCCCATTTTGATGCTGCCGGAGCACAACATATCAAAAGTTTTGGTCGAGCTTTTTCACCGCGCCGTGCGCGGCTCCGTATTGCTAAAGCATTCCGGTCACGCGCTGTGCTGCCGGAGCATAACACGCCGCAGGAGCGCCAATATAAAAGTTTTGATCAAACTTTTTCAAAAGTTTGCGGGGTCGAGGGGCAGAGCCCTCGCCGCACTCCGCAGAGTGCGGAATCTCCCGGCGTCAGGAGCTCCGCAGGGGTGAATCCGATAAAACGATCCGGTGGATCGTTTTTCGGAGAGGGCAGCCCTGCGATAGAGGGCTCCCCTAAGTGAATTGCAAAGCAATTCACCGTCTGCCGCAACTGCTTAAGTTGTTGGCATTGGCTGCCCCATACCCCGCCAAAGGGCTGCCGGCACTTTGGAATCCCATTTTTATAAAACAGTTGAAATTGCATCCTAAATGGGATTCTGAAGCGGCATTTGTTCCTTTAGCAGGGGGCAGCTCGATGCTTGCACAGCAAACTCGACACAGCGATGCGCGCATGATTCTGAATGCCGCAAAGTTTCATTTGATTTTCAACTTTCAGCTATCTGACATGCATATTCCTCTGCTATGATGTGCGTGACAAAATCTCAGTATTCCGATTCGCAGCCATACACACACCCAAAGGAGTCGATTTATGTTCAAGAAACTCACCGCGCTGCTGCTCGGCGCAATCACGCTGCTGACCGCTGCAGGCTGTACGCAGTCCTCCGGATCGCAGGAGCCGGAAAGCGGCATTCCCGTCACCGGCGATTTCACAGTCACCGCGCTCAACGTCGGCAAGGCGGATGCGCTCGTGCTGCAGACACAGAACACAGTCACCGTCATTGATACCGGCAACAAGGGCGACGGCAAGCAGATCGAAAAATTCCTGACCAATCAGGGCATTGACACAATCGACAATCTCATCATCACGCACTTTGACAAGGACCATGTCGGCGGTGCGGCAAGAGTCATCAACCGCATGAAGGTCAAAAATGTCTACGTGCCGGATTACACCTCGGATTCGGACGAATACAACAGCTTCATCGAAAAGATCGACGAGATGCAGACACCGCTCACGGCAATGGCGGCAAAATCGCAGACCGAATGGCAGGCGGATGATGCACACTTTACCCTCTATGCGCCGCAGGAATCCTTCTACGGCAAGGATGAGGAGAACGATTATTCCCTCGTGCTCTATGTGCAGCACGGCTCGAACAAACTGCTCTTTACAGGCGATGCCGAAAATGCCCGTCAGCAGGAGATCATGGACTTAAATCTCGGCGAAGTGGACTTCCTCAAAGTCCCCTATCACGGGAACTATATGAAAACAACAGAGGCATTCTTCGATGCATGCAATCCGAAGGTCGCCGTTGTCTGCTGCTCTGAAAAGGAGGACGCCGATCCTTCGACTGTTGAAACGCTGCAGAAGCGCGGCATCGAGACCTACTATACCTATCAGGGAAATGTCACGGTTGTCAGTGACGGAAAGGCGCTGCGCTGTGAACAGCAGGCTGCCGGATAACCCTTTCATCCACGGAGAACTGACATGAAACAAAAAGAGACACTGCTCATCCCTGCCCTGCTCGACGCACATTTTCCGCTGATGAAATACGCCTTTTATACGCGGCGGTTTCATCCGGTGATTCTCAGCAACAAAAAGCGCGTCACCGAGACAGGGCTGCGGTATGTCCACAATGATATGTGCTACCCCTGTATTCTCAATACGGGGCAGATGATCCGTGCGCTCGGGAGCGGCATGTTCGATCCCGACCGCACAAAGCTGCTGATGCCCTCTGTCGGCGATGCGTGCCGCGGCTCGAATTATACCGAGGTGCTGCGCAAAGCCGTCCGGAAGGCGGGCTACAAACAGGTGCGCGTGCTGACCATGAACCTTAAACACATCGACGAGGAGAATCAGCTCGGGATTACGCCGAAAATGGTCTGGCGCGCGTTTTTTGCACTCTGGTACGGCGATCTGCTGATGATGCTCGTGCAGCAGGTGCGCCCCTATGAACTCCGCCGCGGCGAGACCGAACGCTGCCGTGACAAATGGTTTCGGATTCTCGGGAAGGAGCTGCTGCAGTTCCGGAATCTGCGGATTACAACCATGCTGCGGCGCTTTGACGAGATCACTGCCGATTTTGCCGCGATCCGACGCAGCGGCGAAAAAAAGCAGCGCATCGCGATCGTCGGGGAGCTCTATACCAAATACTGCGCGCTCGGCAACTGGGATATGGTCCGGTGGCTGGAGCGCTCCGGCTGCGAAAGCTTCACGAACGGGCTCTCGTGGTATGTGCTCTATTACATCGACTCGCATCTGACACTTGCCTCGCCGCCCGAAGCCGCAGGCTACCGCGTCATCGGGAAGGTGCTGCAGGCAATCCAGACGCGCATGGTCAAAGCTGTCACATCTGCGGGATTCTTCTCGCTGCCGCCGCTCAATATTCTCAAAGAGGAAGTCCGCGGGACAGTCCGGTTCGGGGCTGCCATCGGCGACGGCTGGCTCATCGGCACCGAATCCGCGGGGTATATTCTGCACGGCTGCAAAAAAGTTCTTGCAATCCAGCCCTTCGGCTGCATGCCGAATCATGTGAGCGGCAGAGGGCTTTATGCATCCCTGCAGCGCAAATGCGGCGGGCATATCGTCAGCGTGGATGTCGATTCCAGCGGCACGCCCGTCAATGCCTATAACCGCGCAAAAATGCTCATTGATATGATTGATGTCCCAACTGTCTCTTGAAGATATCTGCTTGTCTTTTTGCCATGATACTGCGTTAGAAATCCTTGCCTTGTCTCATGACAAAAATCCTGCGCATCTATTCTTCAAGATTTCATTGGTACATCTATACAATCTGACACGGGAGAACCATATGGCACAAACTGATTTTTCTGCGCTGCTCATTGACAATCTGCAGCGCTATAACACCGACTTTCGCGCGGCAGCGCCCCTGCTGCTCGATCCCGACCGGATCATCGGCGGGCTGCATTTTTCGGATGCGTTCATGCAAACACTGCATGATCCCGAACATCCCGGCTTCAAAGATGCGTGGCGGATGCTGCTCTGGGAAATCTGCTGCGATGCGCCGCTGCTGTTCCATATCACCGAGACGGGATTCCGCATCCAGCAGCAGATGATGCAGTTTCCGGACGGCAGAACTGTGCCCGTCTGCACCCCTGTGCCGACGATGACGCTGGACGAATACCGCAAAGCGCTCGAGGTATTCCTGCCCGAATGGCTGCAGTTTACCGCGGTCATCCGGCAGAAAACCGCAGGCTGCAGCACGCTCGCCGCGGCGCTCATCACGGCGCTCGAAATCAACGGGCTGTGCAGATATGACTACACCTATTCGCACAACTCCATCCGGAATGTGCTGCATGACGGCATTGCGCTCTGCTGGGGCTTTACCGGCTGCTTCAACGCGGTCATGCGGCTGCTCGGATACCGCGCGGAGCCCGTCTTTACATGGAACCTCGGCGGCGAGGAGCATGCGTGGTCGGCGCTCTATGTCCCCGAGCAGGATCGCTGGTGCGAAATCGACGTCACATGGATGAACAACACCCACAAGGACAAGCAGTTCATCGACCTGTGCTTCTTTGACTGCGCAAGCGGCGACAAGGAAGGCTTCCCGCAGCACTATGCGGAGAAACCGGAATCCGTGCTGCTCGTGAACGATCCGCCGCTGATTGATCTTTCCGATCGCAGCGGCATCGGGTACCGGTATCTCGATCACAGCAAAGTTGTCACGGAAATCACGTACCTGCTTTCCAATCAGTTCCGGCTGACATTTGATGACGGTTCGGAGGAGATTTTGCAGCTTTAATTAAAACATAAATTTTTTGATTTGCTATTGACAAACGGCAAAAAATCGTGTATGCTATTGACTAACAAGCAAAACCGTTGAAGCGGAGATAAAGCGTAATATGCCCCTACAGAGAGTCCGGTATGCTGAGAGCCGGACGGGAATCAGTTTCGCAAATGGCCCGCTGAGGGCGCAGTCGGCATTGCCGGTAAAACTGCGACGTGCAGACATACGTCAGTTGTCAGGGATATGCTGGTATCCTGCAAAAAAAAGCGCGCTAAACTGTTCCGCCGCCAGATAAATCTGCCGTCGGAAAGTTTGCGAATCAAGGTGGCACCGCGAGCATGAACAATACGCTCGTCCTTGACTGATGAACAGTTCAGGGACGGGCGTTTTTATTTTGTCCCGTCCGGAAAGGAAGCATCCGCAATGAAAGTTTCACTGACTCTTGAAGAAGCCCTGCAATATGCAGAACAATCGGAATACCGTGTGCTCCCGCTCAGCACCGAGCTGCTCTGTGACGATGTCACACCGATGGAGGTGCTGCGGCGGCTCCGCAAAATCTCCGCGCACTGCTATCTGCTCGAATCGGTTTCCGGCCCCGAGGCGCACGGGCGCTACACCTTCCTCGGATATGATCCGAAAACCGGCATCTCCTGCCGGAACGGGAAAATCAAAATCGGCGATGTGACATTCACAACCGAAAATCCCGCACGCGAGCTGCGGCGGCTGATGAAGGAATACCGCAGCCCGAAGCTCGGAAATCTGCCGCCCTTTACCGGCGGACTCGTCGGATACTTCTCCTACGATTACTTCGGCTATCAGGAGCCGCGCATCCGCACTGCAAAGGATGACGATGCGCATTTTCAGGATCTCGACCTCATGCTCTTTGACCGCGTGATCGCGTTCGATCACTTCCGGCAGAAGCTGATCCTGATTGCGAACATGCGGCTCGATGAACCGGAGACCGAATATCACAAGGCGCTGCAGACACTCACGCAGATGAAGGAGCTTGTCCTGCACGGCGAGAAAGCCGCAGAGCCCGAAAGCCGCATGACCGGCGAACTGACGCCGCTCTTTGACCGCGAAGCCTACTGCGAAATGGTCGAGAAGGCAAAGCATTATATCCATGAGGGCGATATCTTCCAGATCGTGCTCTCAAACCGGTTCAGCGCGCCGTTTACCGGTTCGCTGCTCAACACCTACCGCGTGCTGCGGACGGTCAATCCCTCGCCCTATATGTTCTACTTCTCCGGCACGGATGTCGAGGTCGCGGGCGCTTCGCCGGAAACACTCGTCAAGCTCGAGGACGGCGTGCTGCACACATTCCCGCTCGCCGGAACCCGTCCCAGAGGAAAGACTGCCGCAGAGGACAAGGCGCTCGAAGCCGATCTGCTGCAGGATGAAAAGGAACTCGCCGAGCACAACATGCTCGTCGATCTCGGCAGAAACGATCTCGGCAGAATCAGCCGGTTCGGCAGTGTCGAAGTCGAAAAGCTGCACGAGATCGAGCGCTATTCGCATGTCATGCACATCGGCTCGACGGTGCGCGGTGAGATCCGCCCCGAATGCGATGCTCTCGATGCCGTCGGCGCGGTGCTGCCTGCCGGTACGCTTTCCGGCGCGCCGAAAATCCGCGCATGCCAGCTCATCGGGGAGCTCGAGGGCAGCAAGCGCGGCATCTACGGCGGTGCGGTCGGGTATCTCTCGTTTCAGGGCGATCTCGATATGTGCATCGCGATCCGGCTCGCCTACCGCAAGGGCGGCACAGTCTATATCCGGAGCGGCGCCGGCATCGTTGCCGACTCTGTCCCCGAAAAGGAATATCAGGAATGCATCAACAAAGCCGCTGCCGTTGTGCATGCGCTGAAGGAACAGGAGGCGCTTTCTCATGATTCTGCTGATTGATAACTATGACAGCTTTTCCTACAATCTCTATCAGTATCTCGGGGAGATTGCAGATGAGATCAAGGTCATCCGGAACGATGAAATGACCGTCAGCGAGATCGAACGGCTGAATCCCGCGCAGATCATCCTCTCGCCCGGTCCCGGAAGACCGGAGGATGCGGGCGTCATCATCGAAACCGTGCAGAAGCTCGGCAGCAAAATCCCGATTCTCGGCGTGTGCCTCGGGCATCAGGCGATCTGTGCCGCCTACGGTGCAGCGATCATCCACGCAAAGCAGCTCATGCACGGCAAGCAGTCCGCTGTTACGCTCGACAATCAGTGCAGACTGTTCCGCGGTCTGCCGGAAACCACAGCCGTCGCAAGATATCACTCGCTCGCTGCCGATCCGCAGACCATGCCGGACTGCCTGCAGATCACTGCGCAAACCGATGACGGCGAGATCATGGCGGTGCAGCACAGAGAATATCCCGTTTACGGTCTGCAGTTCCATCCCGAATCCATTTTGACGCCGGAAGGCAGACAGATGCTCCGGAACTTTTTGTTTGACAATCCCGATACCGTCAGAACCGAACCGAAATCCGAAATCAAGCCCGCGCAGGCGGATACACAGCCTGCCGCAAAACAGGAGGAACCCAAAATGATCGCAGATGCTATCAAAAAGATTGTCGATAAAAAGGACCTGACCTACTTTGAAGCCTATGATGTCATGAATGAGATCATGAACGGCGAGACCACCCCGACACAGAATGCCGCGTTCCTTGCGGCGCTCTCCACCAAGAGCACCAAAGCGGAGACCATCGACGAGATCACCGGCTGCGCGGCTGCCATGCGCGACCACGCACTGCATGTCGAGCATGATTTTGATGTGCTCGAGATCGTCGGAACGGGCGGCGACCACTCCGACAGCTTCAACATCTCCACAACCTCTGCACTCGTTGCAGCGGCGGGCGGCGCGAAGGTCGCAAAGCACGGCAACCGTGCGGCATCCTCGAAATGCGGCACCGCAGACTGCCTCGAAGCGCTCGGCGTCAACATCCGGCAGGAGCCGGAGAAGGCTGTCAGAATGCTCGATGAAGCAAACATGTGCTTCCTCTTTGCACAGCTCTATCACACCTCGATGAAGTATGTCGGCGCGATCCGCAAAGAGCTTGGTGTCCGTACAGTTTTCAATATCCTCGGACCGCTGACCAATCCGGCAAATGCAAAGCGCACGCTCATCGGTGTGTATGATGCATCGCTGGTCAATCCGCTCGCAGAGGTTCTGCAGCGGCTCGGCGTGCAGCGCGGCATGGTTGTCTACGGGCTCGATCAGCTCGATGAAATCTCGCTCAGCGCAGAGACGCTCGTCTGCGAATTCGATATCGAGCAGGCAAAGACCTATACCGTCTCGCCGGAGGACTTCGGACTCCAGCGCTGCGAAAAATCCGAGCTGACCGGCGGCACACCGGAGGAGAATGCGGCAATCACGCGCGCGATTCTCTCCGGCACGGAACGCGGCGCAAAGCGCGATGCCGTCCTCATGAATGCGGGCGCGGCGCTCTATCTCGCGGAAAAGGCGCCCTCGATGGCAGAGGGCATCAAGCTCGCAGCGGAACTCATCGACAGCGGCAAGGCGCTCGCAGCACTCGAAACCTTCGTCGCTGCCTCGAACCGGTGATGCGCAATGCCGACGATTTTGGATGAACTCGCAGCCTTCGCCGCTGAGCGGACTGCGAACGCAAAAAGAAAACGTCCGCTGCAATCCATCCGCGCGGACGCCGAGGCGCTCCCGAAGGGTGACTTCCGCTTTGAGCAGGCGCTCCGCGGCGATGATCTCGCCTTTATCTGCGAATGCAAAAAGGCTTCGCCCTCAAAGGGACTGATCGCGCCGGACTTCCCCTATCTGCGGATTGCAAAGGAATATGAAGCGGCGGGCGCGGACTGCATCAGCGTGCTGACGGAGCCGCGGTGGTTTCTCGGAAATGACCGCTATCTCGACGAAATCGCGCACACTGTCCGCATCCCCTGCCTGCGCAAGGACTTCACCGTTGATCCCTATATGATCTATGAAGCAAAGCTGCTCGGGGCTTCGGCTGTCCTTTTGATCTGTGCAATCCTTGACAAATCGCAGATTTCGGAGTATCATGATATAGCAGACTCGCTCGGGCTCTCGGCACTCGTCGAGGCACATGATGAAACGGAGATCGAAACCGCCGCCGAAGCCGGTGCGCGGATCATCGGTGTCAACAACCGCAACCTCAGGGATTTTTCCGTGGACACAAATCACGCGCGGCAGCTCCGGCAATATGCGCCGGCGGATACGCTCTTTGTTGTCGAAAGCGGCATGCAGACCCCTGCGGATATTCAGGCGGCGCGCGATGCCCGTGCGGATGCGGTGCTCATCGGGGAGACGCTGATGCGTGCCGATGACAAAGCCGCGATGCTGCAATATCTGAAAGGCGTAAATCCATGACAAGAATCAAAATCTGCGGGCTCATGCGGACAGCGGATGCCGAAATCCTCAATGCGGTCAGACCCGATTTCGCGGGCATGATCCTCTCGCCCGGATTCCGGCGTTCTGTCTCCGCTGAAACCGCTGCCGCGATCCGGCAGGCGCTTGATCCGGCGATTCCGGCAGTCGGCGTGTTCGTCAACGCAACATTCCAGCACATCACCGAATGCGCAGAAGCCGGCATCATACAATATGTGCAGCTCCACGGCGATGAGGACAATATCTTTCTGCGCGGGCTGCGGTTCAGCTGCGGGCTGCCTGTGATTCAGGCGTTCCGCATCCGCTCCGGAGATGACCTGCGGCGTGCGGCGGAATCCGAAGCGGATTATATTCTGCTCGATTCCGGCACCGGCACGGGAAAATCCTTTGACCATGCGCTGCTTGACGGCTTCCCCCGCCCCTATCTCCTCGCGGGCGGTCTGACGCCGGAGAATGTCTGCGATGTCATCCGGCAGCGGCATCCGCTCGGTGTCGATGTCAGCAGCGGCGTCGAAACCGACGGCGTGAAGGATGCGGAGAAAATCCGCGCGTTTGTAAAAGCAATACGCAATGCTGAGTGAGAAGATAGGAGTTAGAAGTGAGAAGATGCGGTATGCGCTCCGCGCATGGATTTTGATATTCTCTGCGCAGCAGACACCATAACTTCTCACTGCTCACTCCTCACTGCTCACTTTCAAATATTCAGGAGGTTTTTATGACAAATCCAAACGGAAGATTCGGCATTCACGGCGGACAGTATATCCCCGAAACGCTCATGAATGCTGTGATCGAACTCGAACAGGCGTATAACCATTATAAAAATGATCCGGCGTTCAATGCAGAGCTTGAAACGCTGTTCAATGAATACGCGAACCGCCCCTCGCGGCTTTATTTTGCGGAAAAAATGACACGCGATCTCGGCGGTGCGAAAATCTATCTCAAGCGCGAGGACCTCAATCACACCGGCGCACATAAGATCAACAATGTGCTCGGTCAGGCGCTGCTCGCAAAGAAAATGGGCAAGACGCGCCTCATCGCGGAGACCGGAGCCGGTCAGCACGGCGTTGCAACTGCGACCGCTGCCGCACTCATGGGCATGGAATGCGTTGTGTTCATGGGCGAGGAGGATACCAAACGACAGGCGCTCAATGTCTACCGCATGCGGCTGCTCGGCGCGGAGGTCATTCCGGTGACATCCGGCACGGCAACGCTCAAGGACGCTGTCTCCGAGGCGATGCGCGAGTGGACGAACCGCATCGACGATACGCACTACTGTCTCGGCTCCGTCATGGGACCGCACCCGTTCCCGACCATTGTCCGCGATTTTCAGGCGGTCATCTCGAAGGAGATCAAGCAGCAGATGCTCGAAAAGGAAGGCAGACTGCCCGATGTTGTCATGGCATGCGTCGGCGGCGGCTCCAATGCAATCGGCACATTCTATCACTTCATCCCCGATGAGGGCGTGCGGCTGATCGGCTGCGAGGCGGCAGGCAGAGGCATCGACACCTTTGAGACCGCGGCAACCATCAATACCGGAAAGCTCGGCATCTTCCACGGCATGAAGTCCTATTTCTGTCAGGATGAATACGGGCAAATCGCGCCGGTCTACTCGATCTCCGCGGGTCTCGATTACCCCGGCATCGGTCCGGAGCATGCACATCTGCACGATATCGGCAGGGCGGAATATGTCGCTGTTACCGATGATGAGGCAGTCAATGCATTTGAGTATCTCTCGCGCACCGAGGGCATCATTCCGGCAATCGAATCCGCACATGCAGTTGCACATGCTATCAAGATCGCGCCGACACTCGGCAAAGACAAGATCATCGTCATCACCGTTTCCGGCAGAGGCGACAAGGACTGCGCTGCCATCGCGCGCTACAGAGGGGAGGATCTCCATGAGTAATATCCGCAATGCATTCAAAAACGGCAAGGCGTTTATCCCGTTTATCACCTGCGGCGATCCCGATCTCGAGACAACGGGAAAGATTGTCCGCGCAATGGAGCAGGCAGGCGCCGATCTCATCGAGCTCGGCATTCCGTTCTCTGATCCGACCGCGGAAGGTCCGGTCATTCAGGGCGCCAATATCCGCGCACTTGCGGGCGGCGTCACCACCGACAAGATCTTTGAATTTGTCAAGGAGCTGCGCAAAGATGTCAAAGTGCCGCTCGTGTTCATGACCTACGCAAATGTCGTGTTCTCCTACGGCATCGAGCGGTTTGTCAGCAGATGCGCGGAAACCGGCATCGACGGCATCATTCTCCCCGATGTGCCCTTTGAGGAAAAGGAGGAGTTTGCGCCAATCTGCCGGCAGCACGGCGTGGACTTTATCTCGCTGATTGCGCCGACCTCTGAGAACCGCATCGCCATGATTGCAAAGGAGGCGGAGGGCTTTCTCTATCTCGTCTCCAGCCTCGGCGTGACCGGCATGCGCTCGGAAATCCAGACCGACCTCGGCGCGATTGTCGCAAAAATCCGCGAGAACACCGATATCCCCTGTGCAATCGGCTTCGGCATCTCGACACCGGAGCAGGCGGGCAAAATGGCAAAGGCTGCGGACGGCGTAATCGTCGGTTCGGCAATCGTCCGGCAGATCGGGCAGCACGGCAGGGATTCCGCGCCGGTCATTGCGGATTTCGTCAAGGCGATGAAGCAGGCGGTGCTGAAATCTGAAGGGAGTACGGCGAAGCCGAATGAAAAGTTTTGATCAAACTTTTTCAAAAGTTTGCGGGATTCCAAAGGGCAGCGCCCTTTGGACGCTGTCCGCAGACAGCGGAACCCCTTTCCGAAGGAGCTCCGCAGGGGTGAATCCGATAAAACGATCCGGCGGATCGTTTTTCAGAGAGGGGCGCCCTGCGATAGAGGGCGCCCCTGAGTGAATTGCAAAGCAATTCACAGGCAGCCTCCTCTCCCGTTTCAGCAGACAAAGAATCACAGACAAGGAGTGCAGACGTATGGAGTATCCGGCAACACTCGGGCGGCTTGATATCCCCGAAGAAGTGCGAAGCTGCTTCGGGACAGAGCTGCATGAATACATCGTCGCGGTCGGTGCAGGCGGTTCAGGCGGCGGCAATGTATTCAATATTGAATTTGAGGGGCAGCTGCTCTTTCATCTTTCGCAGAGCTGCCTTGCGGCGCTTGATATCACAAGCGGCGAGATGCACACAGATATCACGGAATTCACATGGTTCCTCTCATACAATGAATGGCATCCGGAACAGAATCCGTTTCCGGATTATGATACCGTTTACCGCGTCAAGGGGTATCCGCTGCGTCAGGACGCGCCGCGCAGGAACATCGGGGATGTGATGCTGCGCGAGGTCACTGCCATCAGGCAGGCGCATCCATATTTGCAGGGACTGATCGCAAAGCAGTATCCGATTCCGCTCGGTGATGCAGAGATCGACCCCGATGTCATGGCGCAGTATGAGCCGGAGCTGCATGAATATCTGATTGCCGCAACACATGAAGGCAGTGTCTCCGCGTGGGGCTGGCAGGGATTCCCCTGTGATCATTCGATCCGTGCGCAGTCTATGGGCAGCCGCGGCATCATCGACCTGACAACCGGCGCACAATCCGAGGCGCTGACCTGCGTCACATGGTATTCCCGCAGTTTGGATTCGCCGCGTGCGCAGAAGAAAAAGCGAATCCCCTTCTCCTTTGCAACGGATAAAATCTACCGGATCAAGGGCTATCCGCCGAAAAAGCGCGAACCCTCCGACCGGCTGCGCTTTACCGACGGCGTCTTTCTCCGCGAGGTGCTCGAATATGATGTGCAGAATGCGTTTCTGCAAAAGCTGATCGACGATTTCAATACGAAGGTCACCATTCAGTCGGAGATTCTCGGCGAGCTGGAACTGAACAAAAGCGCAAACTGGTACAGCCGCCTGATCGAGATGTGCGGCGGCAAGCATCTGCTGATCGTCGATGCATCGGAACAGGGGCTTGCATACAGGGTGAACACTACGGAGACGATCATCGGGGATTTTGAGAAATGGGATGTGTTCTTCCGCAGATATATCGCGGAGCATCTGCTAGCGGATGCAAACGAAATGCTAAATGATGATCCGGAAAATGCGGAGAAAGAACCCCGCACGCTGACCGCAGCGGAACTGGAACAGAATCTCGAATATGAGCATCTTGAAATCACTGCGGACGGCAGCTACCGTGTCCTGTATTTTGCATCCAAAGCGCTGTTCGGCGATGACCGGCCGTTCATAGTGCTGACCGGCACGATCGCAGACGGCGTGCAGGAAGCAGAGATTGATTATTCATAACCGGAGTGACATTGCATGAAACAAAAAGCAAAGCGAAAACCGCAGAAAGCCGATGCACAGGCAAAAAAGCCGCGGCATCTGTACCGGATTGTTCTGGTGCTGCTGGCGGTGATTCTGGCGGCAGTGAATCTTCTTGCGCTTTCGCAGAAATTCTGCGACCGGTTTACCGATCGCATGTATCCGAAGATTGCAGAGGGGCTCGGCAGGCTGACAGCGCCGCTCCCGTTTGCGCTCGGCGAAATCCTGCTGTATCTCGGGATTGCGCTGCTCGCGGCGGGAGGCATCATCGCGGTGCTGCTGATCTTTCTGCACAAAAAGGAACCGTACCGCAGATTTGCAAAGGGATATTGCAAGGCGCTGCTCATGACGCTCTGCTGCGTCGGGCTGGCGCTGACATTCTGCCGGTGGATTCCGGCGCGCGGCTCGGTGCTCGGGCAGGGCGATGCGGAATCCCGTGACCGCTTTGCCTATCAGGAACTGCAGATTCTGCTGAGTTATCTTGCGGACGGTGCAAATGCCGCTGCGGGACAAATCCCTGTTGCGGAGGACGGCACAATCACCTACCCGACGCCGGAACAATACCGCGCCGATATCGAAGCATCGCTGCACACACTCGCGCATGACTTTCCGCGGCTCGGCGGCTTCTGTCCGCCTGTGAAGGATGCGCTCTGCCCGCAGCTTCTTCAAAAGCTTGACCGCGGCGCAATGCCCCTCCCCTGCACAATGGAGATCATCCACGATAACTCCGGCGAACTGACGCCGATGACACAGCCCTTTGCCGATGCTGCGGCGCTCTGTCAGCATCTCGGCTATTATGACAGGGAGCAGGCGGAATTCCTCGCGATGCTCGCGCTCGCCAAAAGCGATAACCAGTTCCTGCGGCTCATCGGGTTCCGGAAGATGTATCGGGAAATCGAATTCCATTACGATTCGGCGCGCAGAGCGTATGTCAAAGCAGTCTGCGAGGAACAGGGCATCGAGCGCCCGACGCATGAATATGCGGAGATCAAAGATCTGCCGCTGGAGGAATTCAACGCCGTACTGGAAAAAGAGGCGGCGTTCGACAGCGAAATCGCAGGTCCCAAGCCGGAGCTGATCCACCGCTGCGATCAGCTTGTCACGGCTGCGGATCTCAACTCGCACAAGATCTATATCTCGCCGGATGATCCGGAATATCAGACGCCGGAAATCGACAATTCGATCAGCAAGGCTGCCGATTTCAACTGGCTGACCGAGGATACGAACCTGCTGGAAACAACTTATACCAACGCAGAGCTTTATATCCTGCAGTATTTTGACGGCAAATTGTATTGAAAAATCCCAAATCCGGCTCGTAAATTTAGCGATTTAACGCTTTTATGCGTTAAACGGTTGACAAATCAGCAAAACAGTTGTATAATGATAACAGAAACAGGCATCCAGCTGGACGTACATCACCTTGTCGGGCTTCCGGTCATCATTCCCGACACCACAATCAATCTATCAACCGAAAGGAAGTGAAAGCTCAGTTCCGAAGCAGTGCGAAATCTGCTGATGTAACGGAACTGGGCGCTGCCCGATGATGAATATGGAATTTGAACGCAAGCTGACCATTCCGAAGGAAACCAAGGAAATGTACCCCGTCACGCCCGAAATGGCAGAAACCGTCAAGCAGCGTGCCGCGGAGATCAGCGATATCTTCTCCGGCAAGGATGACAGACTCATCCTGATTATCGGTCCGTGCTCCGCGGATAATCCCGATGCCGTGCTTGACTATATCTCCCGCCTGCGCAAGGTGCAGGAGCAGGTCAAGGACGAAATCTTTATCATCCCGCGTGTCTACACCAACAAGCCGCGCACCACAGGCGCAGGCTACAAGGGTCTGCTGCATCAGCCGGACCCCGGCGCAAAGCCCGATGTCTACAAGGGCATTATCGCAACCCGTGAGCTGCACATGCGTGCGCTCAAGGAGACGGGCTTCTCCTGCGCGGACGAAATGCTCTATCCCGATAACCACAGATATCTCGACGATCTGCTCGCCTATGTCGCAGTCGGTGCGCGCTCGGTCGAGAATCAGGAGCACCGCCTTGTTTCCAGCGGTCTCGATATTCCGGTCGGCATGAAGAACCCGACCGCGGGCGACCTCTCCGTCATGATGAACGCGATCACCGCCGCACAGCACGGTCACAGCTTCATCTACCGCGGATGGGCGGTGCATTCCAAGGGCAATCCTTACGCACATGCCATCCTGCGCGGCTACCTCAACAAGCACGGACAGTCGCTGCCGAACTATCACTATGAGGATATTGCACACCTCGCAGAGCTCTATGCCTCCGGCGAGTTTGCAAATCCGGCGGCGATCATCGACACGAACCATGCGAACTCCGGCAAAAATCCGCTCGAGCAGCCGCGTATCTGCAAGGAAGTTCTCAGCATGCGCCGCTACAACAACGATATCAAAAAGCTCGTCAAGGGCTTCATGATCGAGAGCTACATCGAGGACGGCGCACAGAAGATCGGCGAGGGCTGCTACGGCAAGTCGATCACCGACCCCTGCCTCGGCTGGGAGAAATCCGAGCGGCTCATTCTCGAAATCGCGGAAATGCTCTGAGCATTTTCTGCATATCACGGAACAGGCATCTGTGTCCCCGCGGACACGGGTGCCCTTTCCCGTTTTCCTGCACTTCTGCCGAAAGGGGGGATTTCCGGTGCGGGATTTTGAAAACATGAATCCGGCGGCTGTCACGGTGCATCTGCTGCTGACCGCCTGCATCACGATTTTCTGCATGGAGCCGCTCCTGCTCGGAATCTCCATGCTCTGCGGCATCGCATTTTTTGTCATGCGGAACGGCACAAAGCATTTCAGCTTTCATATCGGTGCGATCGGTATGCCGGTGCTCTTTGCGCTGCTCAATCCGCTTTGGAATCAGCACGGAACAACCGTGCTGTTTTTCATCAATCAGCGCGCCTACACTGCCGAGGCGCTCTTTTACGGCTGTGTTACCGGCATCCGGCTCTGCGCCGTGCTCTATTGGTTCCGCAGCTTTTCCGATCTCATGACGAGCGAAAAGCTCTTTTATCTGTTCCGCTGTCTTTCGCCGAAGCTCGCGCTTGTCTTCTCGATGGCGGTGCGCAATCTGACACTGTTCCGGCAGCAGATGCAGAAGATCCGGCTCTCACAGCGCGCAGTCGGGCTCTACCGCGAGGGACATCTGATCGACGATATCCGCGGAGAACTGCGCATTTTCTCGATCCTGCTGACATGGGCGCTCGAGAACGGCATCATCACCGCGAACAGCATGGCGGCGCGCGGATACGGAATCGGGAAACGCACAAGCTTCACCTATTACCGCTGGCACGCCGCTGATTTTGGGCTGCTGATCTGTGCGCTGCTGCTCAGCGCCGCGGTGATCTGCGGGATTGCGCAGGGCGTCACCGAATGGCAGTTTTATCCGGTCTGTGAACCGGCGGGGCGGAATCTGCCCTATTTTGCCGTGCTCGCAGCGTATGCAATCCTTGCGCTGCTGCCGATCATCCACGAGGGAAAGGAGACTTTGACATGGAAGCGCTTGCAGTCAGAAATCTGAGCGTCACATTTCCGGAATGCGAAAAGCCGGTGCTCTCGGATGTTTCCTTTTCGCTCGAACAGGGCGATTTTGCCGTGATCTGCGGCGCGACCGGCTGCGGCAAAACCACACTCCTGCGGATGCTCAAGCGGGAGCTGACGCCCCTCTGCACGCAGCAGGGAACCGTCACCTTCTGCGGCACGCCGGTTGCAGAACTCGATGCCACGGCCGTCGCCTCGCAGATCGGATTTGTCATGCAGCACCCCGAGCAGCAGATCGTCACCGACAAGGTCTGGCATGAGCTGGCGTTCGGGCTCGAAAACATGCAGACGCCGCCCGACATCATGCAGCGGCGAATCGCGGAGATTGCCTCGTACTTCGGGATGGAATCGTGGCTCGACCGCGATCCGGCGACGCTCTCCGGCGGTCAGAAGCAGCTGCTGAATCTCGCGAGCGTCATGATCATGCAGCCGAAGCTCCTGCTGCTCGATGAACCGACCGCGCAGCTCGATCCGATTGCGGCGGCGGATTTCCTCACAACGCTGCACCGGCTCAATCAGGATTTTTCTATAACGATCTTGCTCGCAGAACACCGGCTCGAGGAGGTCATCCCGCTCTGCACGCAGCTCCTGCTCATGGACGGCGGAACCGTCTCCATGCAGGATGCGCCGCGCAGACTTTTGCAGAATCTCCCGCCGGATGCGCCCGTCCTTGCTGGGATGCCGGCTGCCGTCCGGCTCTATCACGCGCTGCATCCGGACTGTGAATGCCCGCTCTCTGTCTGCGAGGCGCGCGGCAGGCTCATGCCGCTGCTGCCTGCGGAATCCGGTGCCCCTGCGCAGCCCGCTCCCCGCCCGCAGACTGCCGAAGCCGTCACCGTTTCCGGCGCATATTTCCGCTATGAGCGGCACGGCAGAGATATCCTGCAGGACCTCAGTTTCTCGGTGCAGGAGGGCGAACTCTACTGTCTGATCGGCGGAAACGGCGCTGGCAAATCCACCGTATTAGCTGTACTTTCCGGCATCCTGAAATGCTATGCGGGCAAGGTCGGCATCTTCGGCAAACCGATCGCGGATTATAAACACCGCTCACTGCATCAGGGCTGTGTTTCGCTGCTGCCGCAGGATGTCCAGACCGTCTTCCTCTGCAACACGGCGGCAGAGGAGCTCGCCGAAACAGACAAGCACTATCGGGAGCTGCTCAGGGATTTCCCGTTTGATCTCGAGCCGCTGATGCAGCAGCATCCCTATGATCTCAGCGGCGGCGAACAACAGCTTCTTGCGCTGGCAAAGGTCATGCTGACAAAACCGCGGCTGCTGCTGCTCGATGAACCGACCAAGGGTCTCGATGCGCAGTCCAAGGCGCGGCTCGCGGATGTGCTGCACGGACTGCAGGCACAAAATGTAACGATCTTGCTCGTGACGCATGACATCGAATTTGCTGCCATGCACGCCGACCGCTGCGGATTTCTCTCGCGCGGCGCCCTGATCTCCGCGGATATCCCGACGCGGTTCTTCTCGGAAAATGCGTTCTATACCACCGCCGCAAGCCGCATCTCCCGCGGATACTATACGCAGACTGTCACCGTGGAGCAGGTCATCCGGCGCGCGAAAGAAAACGGAGGAATCAGATGAAGCTGCTCGTGATTGATGTGCAGAATGCGGTCTATACGCCTGCGCTTTATGCGTATGATGCCTTTACGGCGAATCTTTCGCGGCTGATCGAATCGGCGCGCAGAACCGGAACCGAGGTCATTTTTATCCGGCATGATGACGGTGCCGGTGAGCCGCTCTCACCCGGACATCACGGCTTTGAAATCGCGGCACCGTTTGCGCCGCTTTCCGGCGAGCGGATTTTTGATAAGCAGGTCAACAGTCCGTTCCGCGATTCCGGTCTGACCGAATATCTGCGCAGCTGCGGCGAAGACACGCTGATAATCGCCGGACTGCAAACGGAATACTGCGTGGACGCCGCGGTGAAATGCGGCTTTGAGCACGGTTTCCGGATCATTGTTCCGGCATATGCGAACACCACAACCGACAATGCGTACCTGACCGGCGAACAGAGTTATCACTACTACAACGCATTCATCTGGAACCGGCGTTATGCCGCCTGTATGCCGACGGCGGACGCCATTGCGATGATGTAACCGAAAGGAGGACAGCGCATGCTCGTGATCCGTTCTGAAAAAATCCGCAGACTGCTCCGCATTGCGCTGCCGTTTGCCATCATGCCGGCGATTGTTCTGCTGCTGCCGCTCGGCATCCAGTCGCAGTATTATGCGCTCGTCAGCTTCATCATGGTGCTGCTGGCGCTGCTGCTCTTTCTCGCCGGATTTGAACGCCGCGATCTCGGCACGCGCCGGATGATCCTCGTCTCCGTGATGACGGCGCTCTCCGTCCTCGGCAGGCTGCTGCCGCTCATCAAGCCGATCACCGCGCTGACCGTCCTTTCGGCGATGTATCTCGGGCCGGAGGCGGGATTTCTCGTCGGGGCGCTCTCAGCGGTGCTCTCGAATTTCGTCATGGGGCAGGGGCCGTGGACGCCGTTCCAGATGCTCGCTTGGGGGCTGATCGGGCTGTTCGCAGGGATACTCGCGAAGCCGCTGCAGCGCTCTCCCCTGCTGCTTTACATCTACGGGATGCTCTCCGGCGTAGCGTATTCCATGCTGCTCGATATCTGGACAACGGTCTGGACATATAAGGCATTCACGCTGCATGAATACGCCGCTGCGATTTCGACCGCCGTGCCGCTGACCTGTCTCTATGCGGTCTCGAATCTGCTGTTTCTGATTGTGCTGCGCAAGCCCATCGGCGACAAGCTCTCCCGCATCCGGAAGAAATACGGATTGTGACAAAAAAAGCCGCTCAGATTTACATTTCCTGTAAATCTGAGCGGCTTCTTTATTCGTTATCCGTATATCAGCGGCAGCTGCGCATTATGCCTCCGCAGAGGTCTCCGCAGCAGCTTCGGATTCAGAGGATTCAGCAGCCTCGGTGGTTTCCTCGGTTGCTTCTTCTGCGCCTTCCTCAGCGCCCTCTGCGGCACCGCCTGCAAGAACCGGCATGGAGTTGCCGTCCTTATCATAGAAGGTGAGGTTGTCGATGTAGAAGTCAACATCATTCTTCTGACCCCAGCGCATGATGACGAGCGTGGTGCCCTCATCGTTTGCAGCGTAGCCGTTTGCAGGCAGGAGCGCCGGAATATCGGTTTCGCAGCGCCAGCTGCCCTCCTCGTGCTCCCAGTCCTGATATGCAAACTCATAGTGGTTTGCCCATGTGTTCTGGATCACATTGCCGTCAGCATCCTTGCCCTGCTCGGAGGCGATGTTGCCTGCGAGTGCGCCGAGGAAGTTGCCGACAACCAGCGATTCGCTGCCGTCATCGTTCTTCCATGTCTCGTTTGCGATACAGGTGAAGTCCACGCTGATGTGACCGATGTTGCCGACATTCTCAACGCCGAGCATTTCCGGCAGATTGAACACGAGCTTGACAACGCCGAAATCTGCATCCGGTTCCGCTCTCAGTGCGTGAACCTTGAGCTTCTTGTCGCCGTCGAGATCGACGATCGAGAGCTCAACGTCGCATTCGTCGCCGCCGCCGCCCATCTGGTGACCGGTGTGCATATCACCATCATCGAAGGTGATTGCGTTTGCATCGACCGGACCGACATCTCTCGGGAGCGGATCGGAAACGGAAGATTCCTCCTCGCTGCTCTCCTCAGAGGTCTCAACAGCGGAGGTCTCCGGTGCGGTGGTCTCTGCGACGGACGAGCTGTCAGCGGTATCCTTGCCGCAGGAAACGAGCGCGCCGAGCATTGCGAGTGCCGAAAGCATGGCAAGAGCCTTTTTCATTTTCATAGTTCTTTCCTCCATATTCAAAACATTCTGTTTCATAACGAATGCCCCCTACGGTCAGCAGAGGGCATTCGGAAACTTCGATTTATCTGCGCTTCTGCGCGATATTTCTATATGAGATCAGTGCTTCTTGCGTGCAGTGAAAGCAGCAGCAGCAGCCAGACCCAGAGCAGCAACAGCAACGCCGACACCTGCATCACCGGTCTTAGCGGAATCTGCCTTCTTGGTATCTGCAGCCTTGGTGGTGGTCACAGCAGCGCCAGCCTTTGCAGAGGTGGTGGTTGCAGCAGCAGCGGTGGTATCAGCCGGAGCCTCAGTGGTGGTCTCAGCAGCCTTTGCAGTCAGCTCATTGCCGTCCTTGTCGAGAAGCGTAACAGAATCAACAGTAACAGCATCGCCCCAGTTATCCCACTGTGCAATGCAAACCTGTGCATACTCGTCAGTATCAGCAAACGGAGACTCCGTTTCCAGTCTGGTCATGGTGAAATCAGTGTAGTTATAGATAACCGGCTTATTGGAGCCCTCATTGCCCCATTCCTTCTGATCCCACTTTGCAGTGTTGGAATTAAAGACAAAACCGCCGCCTGCGCCGGTCTCCTGATTGACACCGCTGATAACAACCTTTGCGCCGAAAACATCGGACAGCTTGCAGCCTTCCGGCAGATTGTCCTTAACAGAATAAACGTACTTATCTCCGTCATCGCTGTTATGGTTTGCAATCGGAATTGCGAATGCGGAAACAGCCAGTGCGGAAACTGCGATTGCGCCTGCAGCCAGAGCTGCGAACATAGACTTGATCTTCATGTTACTTTTCCTCCATACATCAAACGTGCCGTTTCGCACGGCACCTAATTTATAGCCCCATTATAACACTTTTGCACAAAAAAAGTCCATTCGCTTCTATGCCAAAGATACAGAAAAACTTTTGTAGATTTTTCGGCACATTGCACAAAGGCCAACCAAATATTGCTTTATTCAGGTGGACAATCCGGCATTTTCCTCAAAAGTTGCGATTACCTCGCGCATCAGATCAACGGAAAGCTCGCCCTTCTTGATGCGCACGGCAACATAATAGGGCGCGGTTTTATCGTTGAACGCGATGCGATCGTAATATTTGACCATGAGTGCCTGCAGCTGCTTGGAATTCGGCTGCGTGACGAAGAAGAACAGTGCGCCGCGCTTCTGCGTGATCTCCGTGATGCCGAGGCGCCCCGCGGTGTTGCGCAGCAGCGATGCCCCGATCAGGTTCAGCAGGCTTTTCGGCGGATCGCCGAAGCGGTCGATCAGCTCGTCAATGAGGTCGGTGCGGTCGGCATCGGTCTCCACAAGCGCGATGCGGCGGTAGATTTCGAGACGCGAGGTCATGCTGGAAATATAGTCCTCGGGGATATGCGCCTCAACCTGAATATCGACGGTGCAGGCAGGCGCCTTGACCGGCTCGCCCTTTTCCTCCGCAATCGCCTCATTGAGCATTTTGAGGTACATTTCGTAGCCGACCTGCTCCATCTGACCGTGCTGCTGTCCGCCGAGAATGCTGCCCGCGCCGCGGATTTCAAGGTCGCGCATTGCAATGCGGAATCCGCTGCCGAACTGCGTGAACTCGCGCATGGCATCGAGACGCTTCTCCGCGACCTCGGTCAGCGAGCGGCTCTTCTGATAGGTGAAATAGGCGTAGGCACGGCGGTTTGAACGCCCGACTCTGCCGCGGAGCTGATAGAGCTGCGATAGTCCGAAGCGATCCGCCTGCTCGAGAATCAGCGTGTTGACATTCGGGACATCGACGCCGGTCTCTATTATAGTAGTACACACAAGGATGTCAATTTCATGCTCGACAAGCCGGTTCCAGATTTCGCTGATCTCCAGCTCGGTCATCTTGCCGTGTGCATAGCCGATGCGCGCATCGGGGAGCATATCCTGCAATTTGCCTGCGCACTGCCGGATCGTCTCGACGCGGTTGTGGATGTAGTACACCTGACCGCCGCGCTTCAATTCGCGCTGAATCGCCTGCACGATCAGTCCTGCATCGTATTCGAGGACGAAGCTCTGCACGGGATATCTGTCCTGCGGCGGCTCCTCGATCACGCTCATATCGCGGATGCCCGAGAGCGCCATATTCAGCGTGCGCGGAATCGGTGTTGCGGAAAGCGTCAGGATGTCGATGCCGTTGAATACTTCCTTGAATCGCTCCTTGTGCGCGACGCCGAAGCGCTGCTCCTCGTCGATGATCGCAAGCCCGAGCGATGCGAATTTCACATCCTTTGAAAGCAGTCTGTGCGTGCCGATCAGCAGGTCGATTGTGCCGTTTGCGGTCTTTTTGAGGATTTCGGTCTGCTGCTTCTTGGTACGGAAGCGCGAGAGCAGCTCAATGTTGATCGGCACCGATTCAAACCGGCGCAGCGCCGTCTCATAGTGCTGATGCGCAAGAACGGTCGTCGGGGCGAGAATGACGCACTGTTTTCCCGAGAGGATGCATTTGAGCGCCGCACGGAATGCGACCTCCGTTTTGCCGAATCCGACATCGCCGCAGAGCAGACGGTCCATCGGGCGTTCGCGCTCCATGTCCTTTTTGATCTCCTCCACGCTGCGGAGCTGGTCTGCCGTTTCGATATACGGAAAGCGCTCCTCAAAATCGCGCTGAATCTCATCATCGGGCTCAAAGCGGAATCCCTGCGCATGCTCGCGCGCCGCATAGAGCCGGATGAGCTGCGCCGCCATATCCTTGACCGCCTTTTTGACGTTGGTACGTGTTTTCTGCCACTCCTGCGAGCCGAGCTTATTCAGCTTGACCGCAACATCATCCTTGCCGCCGATATAGCGCGAGACCAGATCAAGCTGCGTGACGGGAACAAACAGCTCGTCGCCGCCGAGATATTCAATCGTGATATAATCCTTGGTGATGCCCTCCATATCGAGCTTTTTGATGCCCTTGAACCGCCCGATGCCGTGTGCGGCATGGACAACCACATCCCCCTCGGAGATTTCGGAGAGCGCACGAATTTCCTGTCCCTTTTTGAAGCGCCGCTTTTTGAGCACCGTGCTCTGCGCCTTGCTCTGCGCGATGCATGCGTACTTGATCGCCGGATACTCAAAGCCCGCGGAAAGTCCGCTGCGCATCAGCAGGACCTTGCCCGCCTCGGCTTCGGTGTTCTCATCCGCAAGTGCGCAGTTGATGCCGCTCTCCTGCAGATCCTGCATGAGGATCGGGAGCGTTTTCTCGGTGCCGCCGCAGACCATCACCTTGTAGCCGCGTTTGCACAGTTCCAGCAAATCGTCTGTCAGGATGCGCGTGCTGCCGCCCCACGGGGCATTCTGCGTTGCCTCAACGGAGAGCATCTTCTGATAATTGAAGCTGCTCGTGCTGCTGAGAAATGCGTTCATGCAGATCAGCGGGTGCGCCTTCGCAGCGGTCATGACGGTAGCCGCATCCAGAAGTATCCCGCAAGCTGCCGGCAGATTTTGCCGTCCTCGAGCATCAGCTTGACATCCTCATGATACCGCGACTGCAGCCCCTGCAGCGCATCCGTGAGGGCGCTTGTCTCGCAGAGTGCGACACCGCCTTTGAAGTAATCGAAGATCGTTGCCTGCTGCGGATAGATCAGCGGGAAGTACAGGTCAATATTGAGCAGCGAGACGCCGCTTTCGAGCTTTTCCGCATCGCCGCTGAGCTGCGCCTTCAGTTCGGCTGCATGCTTGCCGCGGAGTCCCTTTGCGGTCTCGCGGATGCGCTCCGCAAGGGCTGCGGCATCGGGCAGCGCCTCAACGGCAGGGATGACCGCCGCTTCATCCATTGTATCTGTGCGGCGCTGCGTCTCGGGCTCGAACCACGCCATGCTGTCGATCTCATCGCCCCAGAATTCAGTGCGCACCGGCAGCGGATTCTGCGGTGTGAAGATATCCATGATCGCGCCGCGGACGGAAAACTGACCCGGCGCATCGACCTGCTCGCAGCGCAGATAGCCCAGCGCCGTCAGTGCATCGGTCAGTGTATCGCGGTCATAGCTCTCCCCGATTTTGAGATGCAGCGTGCGCGATTCCAGCACATCGCGCGGCACCGTATACTGCATGACCGCCTCCGCAGAGGCTGCGATCACGCGGCATTCACCGGAGCAAAGCGCCGTCAGCGCACTGAGCCGCAGCTGCTCATATTCACGCGAAATGCCGGCTGCTTCGAGGAAATTCAGTTCCTTCGCCGGATACGGATAGGCAAGGCGGCTGCCTGCCATGAAGTTGATGTCCTCGCAGAGCTGCCGGACTGCGGATTCATCGGGCAGCACGGCAAGGAGCGGCTGCTCCTGCGCAAGCGTCAGCAGAATCTGCGCTTTGTGGATCTGGGAGACGCCGGTCAGCGAAACGGGCGTGATGCCCTTCGCCAATGCACTTTTCAGATCTTTCAGGACGGGCAGCTTTCCGGCTGCTTCGGTAAAAAACTGCATATCTGTCTCCTTTTTCGGAAAGCAAAGGGTTTCAGGGGATATCCGAGCGGATACCCCCTGTGTGAAGATTCGGTTTTCTTATTTGCTTTTCTCGTCTTTCAGAGAAAATTGATCGGTATCCTTGCAGCGGAACTTATACTTTTCCGCGAACTTCGAGACAGCGGAATCCTGCTCGCAGTAGATCACACCGATATAGTATTCGTCGCCGCCGCCGTTTGTCTTGTTGCTGATTGTAGCCACATCGTCATAGATTTCACAGTCCGGATTCGGAATCACGAGCGAGCGGAGCTTCGGGCAGTGACTGAATGCGTTTTTGCCGATAGACTGCACGCGCTCCGGCAGCACAACCGCCGTCAGATTCAGGCAGGAGTAAAATGCGTAATCGCTGACAGAGACCACATAATCCGGCACAATGACCTCGCCGGTGCAGCGCTTGCCTGCATCATAGAGCCTGCCGTTGAAGATGATCAGATCGCGGTGGAACAGCAGATCGTCATACCACGGCGTCAGGGCAAAGGCGCTCTCCCCGATGGTATCAATGCCGGAGGGCACGGTCAGCGCGGTCAGGCTCGAGCACATCGCAAAGGCGCGCGTGCCGATGTGCATGACGCTCTCGGGAATCTCGATCTCATGGAGATTCTTGCAGCCGTAGAAGGCGTAATCGCCGATCTCATACATGCCCTCGGGCACGGTGACTTTGGAAAGCGTATAGCAGCTGTAGAACGCGCCGGATTTATCCATCTCGAACTGATTGTTCTCGACCGGCGCAACCGAGCAGATCCGCGTCACCGGCAGACCGCTGATTGTCTCCGGAATCACGAGCTCATCCGCCTCGAACTGTTCGGTGTGACCGGTGATCTCGGCATGCTCCTGATAGAGCGCATAGCGGATGCCCTCATCGGTTGTGCCCTCGCGGACAAGCTTCGTGTCATCCGCAAAGGGATCGGGCGCGGGCTCTTTGACAGTCTGCGAAAGATAGAGGCCGTCCTCATAGGTTGCCTTGCCGAATTCATCCTCCTGCGCCGGCTCGATGTTGAGCCACAGGACGGATGCGCTGCTTTCGTCTGTGCCTGCTGCGGCGCCACATCCGGTCGCAAACAGACATCCGGCAGACATCAGGATCGCGGAAAGCTGTTTCAGTTGCATGCTCCGCCCTCCTCACTCTGCTGTGCTTTGGGCGCCTTCGGCTTTTTCTGCTTGCCGGTATTATAGCGGTTCATCGCAAGATCGGTCTGATCCTTCACCATCAGCGCGAGCGCTTCGGAGACAGTCTCCGCGGCCGCACGGAGCTTTTCCTGATCCTCCGCGGTGAATGCGGAGAGCACCCAGTCCGCGAGATCGTAATCCGGATGCGGTTTCTGCCCGATGCCGACTCTGATCCGCGGGAAGGTATCCGCGCCGGAAAGATAGATGATGTTCTTCATGCCGTTGTGACCGCCGTCGCTGCCCTTTTTGCGGATGCGCAGATCACCGACGCCGAGATTGATGTCATCATAGATCACGATGACATGCTCCGGCGGAATCTGATAGAACTGCATCGCTTCCGTGACAGCCTGCCCGCTGAGGTTCATGAAGGTATCGGGCTTGAGCAGCAGGCAGCGGACACCGCCGCACTCTGTCATTGCCGTATTCGATTTGAACTGGTGCTTGCCGAACTTTGCGCCGTGCTTCTCCGCAAAGGCGTCGATCATCATGAAGCCTGCGTTGTGGCGCGTATTCTGATATTTTTCACCGATGTTGCCAAGTCCTGCAATGATATATTCAGGCGGACCTGTCACCGTCGGGGTCTGGGATTCAATCTGCTTAAAGAGGTCAAAAATGCTCACTGGTTTCTGCTTCCTTTATTTTGGGATTATTGTGCATAAACAGCCTTGATGCAGGCATTGTTCGGGGTAAAATCGAGCTTCAGCGCATCGGCGGTCTCCTTCAGCGAAAGATCCGCCCATTTGCCGTCGAGCAGCACAAAGGACTGCCTCGCCTCTGCACCTGCGCGGTAGGAAATGAATGAATTGGAGACGCCCTCGCCCTCAACGGGTGCATCGCCTGCAAACCGCAGCACGATTGAATAATCGCTGACATCCTGCGGTGTTTCGAGATCGGTCAGGTGATAGCCCTTGACCGGATATTCCGCCTCCTGCGTATAGAGGACATTCTCCATTGCAGCATCGCGGATTTCAATGGTGAACTTCTGCCCGTCGGAGACTGTATAAGTGCCGACGGCGGTCAGCTTGCCCGGATGATGAAACACATTTGCGATCGCTGTTTCATCGCCGGTGCCGATATGTCCCTCCTTGCCGCCGTCATAGGCAGCAACCTCGCCGTAATCCTCGGAGATATCGAAGCTGTAGGGCGAGAGGAACGCTGTCTCGTAAGAGAGCCAGTAATAGGCATATTTTTCGGAGAGGCTGTTCTGGATCAGCCATGCGCCGTCCTGCGAAGCCTCATTGCGGAAGTAGTTTTTCGGAAAGCGGTCATCCCAGCCGACGATTGTGACAACGTGATCATATTGCTCCGGCTTTGCATCGGGATCGTTGACCGTCTGATAGTCGCCGAAGAAGCCCTTGGCGCTCTGTCTGTCCGGCACACTGATGCTGACTGCGCCGTTTTTCCGGATATTTTCCTTGAGCTGCTCCGGCGAACAGTTCTCATAGTCATTCGTCTCCGTCAGGATAAAGCTGCCGATGCCGTTTGCAGCCGCCTCGGTGACCATCCAGCCCCAGCCGCCGACATCCTCCGGCGTCAGATTCTCCGCAAGGAACCAGCCCTCTGTGCGCTCTTTGATATAGACCGCATCAAGCAGCTCCAGCGCATCAACAGCGATTGTTTTGCCGTGCTTCACAAGCGCGCCGGATTCCATAGCCGTCGAAGCGGAGACAACCCAGCAGGTGCCGTTCTCCTGCAGCTTGACCGGCGTGCCGAGACCGGAATCCACCAGCGAAAAATAGCCCTCATCGCCGTGGACATAGTCATAGACCGGCTCCGCCTTTTCCGTTTCAGCCGCTTCTGTTTCGGCAGGCTCGGTTTCCGCGGATTCCGCCGCAGCGGTTGTCTGCACTTTGGTCTCTGCCGCGGATTCTTCTGTATTTGTATTCTGCGATGCGCCGCAGCCCGTTCCGCAAAAAACGGTCAGCAGGCAAAGTGCCGCGCAGATCATCTGCTTTCTGTGATTCATAGTGCAATTCTCCGTATCTCGTGCTTTTCAAACCAGCAGAGCTCCGTAAATCCGACTGCACGCGCCATATCCTCGAGCAGATCAATGCCGAATCCCAGATACTGTGTATCATGGGCATCGGTGCTGATTGTGAGGTTTCTGCCGCCGAGATCATAATAGCGGCGGATGATCGCGAGGTCGGGGTCGATATAGGGCTGCGGCTTGCGCAGTCCGGAGCCGTTGAGCTCAATCGCCTTGTTCTTTGCAATGACTGTTCTGAGGATCTCGTCAATCAGTTCACGGTGCGGCGTCAGGTCATAGGCTCTGCGGTTCGGCAGATAGCGCAGACCGTAGGTCAGATGCCCGAGGATGTCCCAGCAGTCGGTCTGTGCCAGCCGCAGAACCTCCTCAAAATACGCCGTAACAAGCTTCGGAATGTCCTCTTTGTCATAATCGAGAAAATAGAAATCCGGTCTGCCGGGCAGTTCATGCACCGAACCCACGACCAGATCGGTACGCGGATCATTGTAGATCAGCGCGGATTTTTCAACATCCTGCGGAATCTGTCCGACCTCGGCGCCGCAGAGCAGCGTCAGGGGCGCGCAGGTTTCGCGGGCAGCAGCAATCTCGGCAGCAGAACGTGCAAAGACACCGCCGCCGTCATAAAAGTATTCATCTGATTCGACTGCACCGTAGTAGGACGCCGGATAGTAGCGGTTGATCTCGACATGGTCGGTGACCGCCATGAAGCGCAGACCGAGCGCATTTGCCGCTTCAACACGTTCCGCGACAGTCTGCTTCGCATCCGGAGAATTGTGGGTATGTGTATGCAGATTCATAATCATGGATGGCTGTTCCCCTTTCAGTATCCGCGCAGCCGGATACAGATGTAATTATACCATATAACGGCAGAAATTTCAATGGGCGATATACCGAAAATACGGGCAGTTGAGCCCGAGAAATTAGAAGGGAGAAAGCGCGGGCGAGCAGGTTTCATAAAACAGTGCCCAGTCGCCGCAGAGCAGCCCTGCCGCCGCTTGACAAATCGCAGGACAAATGATATACTATAGAATAATCTTGATCAGATGGAGGGTGACCGCACATGAAAATCGAAGATGTACTGCACAATGTTAAGGGAGAGAGCTTCCTCTGGAGTTATACAAAAAACGAAACACCTGATACAAATAAGGCGCTGCTCAACGGCTGGTCAATCCCCGCTGCAATTGATGTCATCATCGTGTTTTTTTTCTTGGCCATCATGATGGAGACAGAAGGCTTTTTCGGAACAATCTTTTCGGCCTTCGGTCTCGTGTTGCCGCTCCTGCTGTTTCCGCTCTGGATGTGGATCTTCTCAGTTTTCCTCAAGCGCAGCACGCCGATCACAACGCGCTATGTCATCACGCCGAAGGGCGTCTATATCCAGACCGGCAAGGATAACAACGAGCAGACAGAGCACATTCCGCTGGAAAAGATCGAATCCGCCTACATGACCCGCGGCAGAAACAAGGATGGCACATCCACCTACAATGTCACCTGCCGCATGGCGGAGAACGTTGACGGAATCGAGACCAGAACCCTGTTCGAGAACGTGCCGGATTACAATCAACCGATCGAAATCATCAACGAGGCTGCCGAAAAGCGCAGACAGGAAGTCGAAGCATTCAGAGAGATGAACGGCGGCATCAGCGATGCAGAAAAATTCCGCGCACCGACCCCGCTGACCGCATGGAGAAGAAGTGCGTCCGAAGAAAAAGGCGATCCCCTGCTGGAACTGGAAGCGCTCCTCACGCTCGCAAGGCAGAAGCAGGAGCAGAAACAGGAGGAGCCGCAGATGGCGGGCATTCCGGCGCCGTCTGCATTGGCTGCAAAGCTGCAGGCACCGGCTGCCGAAAAGATACAGTTGCCGGATGCGCCGGCAGCAGCAGACAAGCCGCGCAAATCCAAAAAAGATCCCGCCGTGCTCAAAGGCGATCCGCAGCAGGCGTTCTTCGGCAATATGCTGAATCCCGCAGAGCCTTCCGGCAAACCCAGATCCTTCCAGAATCCGGATGCCGCCGCCGAAGCAGAGTGGCTCGAGCAGATGGAGGATGAAAGCGTGCGGGATCTGCAGCAGGAGCTGTTCGGTTCGGAATCCATGCAGACGCATGCATTCCCCGATCCGACTGTCAACCCGCTGCCGGAGCTGCCGGAGCAGTCAGATGACAACTCGCAGTTTCTGCAGCAGGGTTTCTGACACACATACTTGAAAGGACTGCATCATGTTAACTAGAAAAGGCAAAGCACTTGATATGATTGGTTCTGACGAAACAATCCTCTGGAAAAGTGCGGGTCCTACGAAATCAGGAATCAGTTGTTCATTTCTGGTGTTCACTGTATTGTGGATGTTATGTTTCCTGCCTTTCCTGACATCAGGCTCGTTCACTTTCGGGGAGATTGCACTGATCATTTTCGAGATGACGCTCCCGATCTGGGTCTTTTTGGTCTATCTGAAAATCGACAAGCACATATCCTCGAATACATGGTATTATGTGACAAGCAAGGGCATCTATTTGCAAAAATGCTTCATTTCGCCGAAAACGGATATTTATTACTTCAATGAATTCCAAAAAGCCGCTTCTTCTGAAGACGGCGATGTTGAATGCACGCTCAAAAAGCCTGAGATCGACTATGAAAACGGAAAGCAAATAGAAAACTGGACAATTCGGTTTGCACCCCCAGGCGGTTGCGAAGATGCCGCCGGAATCATTCAGGAGCAGATCGAAAAACTGCAGCAGCTCGGCGCCGCAGTGGATTCTCCCTTTCCGTTGCGCACCGATCTTCCGGCAGAGGAGAACATCACCGGCACAGCAGTCATTGATGCGGGACAGGCATTCTTCGCCGATCTCAAGCACAAGCGCAGCACCGTCAAAAACCGCGGTGATTTTCTTGATGAATCCGCGATTGCAGATACCGCCGCGATGAAGCAGTCTGCCGCAGACGATTTCTCGCAGCTGCAGCATGAACTCTTCGGTGATGAAGCACTGCAGACGCAGGCAGGCCCCGATCCGACCGTGTATCCGCTGCCGGAGCTGCCGGAACAGCCGCCGCAGTCAGATGACAACACACAGTTTCTGCAGCAGGGTTTCTGACACACATACTTGAAAGGACTGCATCATGTTAACTAGAAAAGGCAAAGCACCCGATCTGCTCGGGTCTGACGAAACAATCCTCTGGAACAGCACACGCCTGTCAAAAGGTTCCTCGCGCAGAGGATGCATCCACTTATATCTGTTGATCGCTGCACCGTGGGCGTTGTTTGTCATACTCATCTTTGCATCAGGTATGATTCCAATTTCACCGGTGACATTACTGTTTTTTATGTTGATGATGATCCCGTTCTGGCTCTATTTCTTCATGCTTGCGTATGATAAGTTTGATGCCTCACATACGTTTTATTACGTGACAAATAAGGGCATATACATCCAGAAATGCGCGTTTCCGCCGGAAACGGATTTTTACAGCTTCGATGAATTTGAAAGCGCCGAGCCTTCCGAAAATGCCATGTATGTTGAATGCAGGCTCAAAAAGCCCCAGATTTATTATGGAAAGGGCAAACCAAGAGAAAACTGGGAGATTCTGCTCGAACCCGAAAGCAACCGCCGTGATGCCGCCGGAATCATTCAGGAGCAGATCAAAAAACTGCAGCAGCTCGGCGCCGCAGCGGATTCTCCCTTTCCGGTGCGCACCGATCTTCCGGCAGAGGAGAACGTCACCGGCACAGCAGTCATTGATGCAGGAAAGGCATTCTTCGCCGATCTCAAGCACAAGCGCAGCACTGTCAAAAACCGCGGTGATTTTCTTGATGAATCCGCGATTGCAGATACCGCCGCGATGAAGCAGCCTGCCGCAGACGATTTCTCGCAGCTGCAGCATGAATTGTTCGGTGATGAAGCACTGCAGACGCAGGCAAGCCCCGATCCGACCGTGTATCCGCTTTCAAAGCTGCCGGACGAAACCAATCATACAGATGACAACACACAGTTAATGCAGCTTGGCGAATAAACAATTATCTATACCGACAGAAAGGGACTACGATGAAAAAAAGTGAAAAAAAGGTAGAAGCGCTCCTTGCGAAAGATGAGAACATTCTCTGGACCGGTCAGGCACCGGGGAAGTACGCCGTCTTCACAGTGCTCAACCCGGGCAATCTGCTATTCGGCGGCATGATCTGCTTGTTCCTTTGGCTCTCAGCGCTCGCTCATTCTGTTGTCGGCATTACATTTTGCGTCCTCATAGCTCTTATATTGCTGATTTATATCATGAATCAAATCACGGCTGCTCTTGGAAAAAAGTATTATGTGACAAATAAAGGCATCTATGAACATAACCCCCGAAACATGAACACCCCGACTGTTTTCATGAGTTACGATGATCTGGAATCGGTATGCTGCGAGCATTTGCATGACATATTTCTGAACAAACTTGGGATCCTGACATGTATGGATCATATAGGAAGGTTCATCCGTATCGCGAATATCGAGATGCCGGAATATGTCGAGGGGATCATCAACGATCAGAAAGAGCGCTATGAACTGGAACAGGAAACCGGCATACCTGCCGCACTGCAGGATGCAGACTACCCCATCCGCACGGACATTCCGGCGGATACAATTCCGGAAACAGAGCCCGCCGCGCAGCCGGTGCAGACATTTTTCGCCGCACCGGCACAGCAGGAATACGCTGCGCTGCGCAATGATTTCCTTGATCAGACGGTAATCGGCGGCGCAGAGCAGCTTGAAAATCTGCCGGATACCTCTGTAGCAGCGCTGCAGCATGAACTGTTCGGCAATGAGGCACCGCAGACGCAGGCGATCCCCGATCCGACCGTGCATCCGCTGCCGGAGCTGCCGGCGGAAACCGATCACACAGATGACAGCCCGCAGTTTCTGCAGCAGGGTCTCTGATTCAGACAGCACAGGGCAGGTCAGTACAGACATCGAAAAAGGAGCAGTACTATGGTAATCGAAGAAATGATGGCATACGAGGAGCAGATTTTATGGGAAGGCGGAAAATCCGAGGGCTCAACATTCTGGGAGGCGATCTTCAACCCGCTTCTTCCGTTTGCGGCGATCTGGTGCATTGTTGATTTCAGCATTATCGGTACAGCCGGCTTAGCCAACATGATTTTTTCCGGAATCGCGCTGTTCTTCCTGATTCACCTGATGCCGGTGTGGCTGTATCTCGGCGGCATTATCTTCGCCAGAAAAAAAGCCAGAAACACCCGCTATGTTGTGACAACAAGGGGCATCTATATCCAGACCGGCAGCAACGGCAGAGAACAGGTCAAATTCTACGGCTATGACGAGATCAAATACGCGCAGACCAAGCAGGGAATGTTTGACCGGCAGTATAATGTCGGCGATGTCTCCTGTGAATTTGTCACGCCGATCGTCAAGTATTCCGGCCGCAACCGCCGCGTGATACACAATTTCACGCTGGACAATGTCGCCGATTTCCAGACCGTCTCGCAGATCATCAACGAGCAGAAACGGATGCAGCAGCCGATCGGTCCGCAGATTCCGACGCTGTCGCAGTCCAGCCCGCTGACAGCGCGCGCAATCCCGCCGGCACTGCAGATGCCGCAGCCTGCGCCCGCAGTTCCGCAGCCGCTTCCGGCGCAGCAGATTCCGCAGCAGCCCGAGGTCGCGGATCCGCAGCAGGCATTTTTCGGGCAGCCCGAAAATCAGATGTTCACCACCGAGCAGCGCGGCGATTTCCTCGATCAGACTGCCGCTGCGGATGATGCATTCTTCCGGAACACACCGGATGAATCCTTCTCCGAGCTGCAGCAGGAGCTGTTCGGCTCCGAGGAAGTTCGCACGCAGGCATTCCCTGATCCGTCGGTCAATCCGCTGCCGGTTCTGCCGGGCTCCGCACCGCAGGTGACCGCGCAGCAGGGATATCAGAATGCCTACCGCACCGATCCCTACGCAAGACCGCAGACTGCACCCACCTACGCCGCACCGCAGCCGTCCGCAATCCCCTACGGCGCCCCGAATCCTTATGTCGCACAGCCGCAGGGTGCAAATCCTTATGCAGCGGCACCGGAGCCGGGCAATGTCTGGGGCATACAGCAGGAGCCGGAGATGGAATCGCTCATCACCGAGCCGCGTTTTGAAGATCCGACGCTCCGTGCGCTGGAGGAACTGAAACCGCTGGAGCAGCAGGATGACAATCTGCAGCAGAGCGGCATGTGACGGACACAGAATATTACCATGCGAATAGAAGATTTATGCAAGGAAAAGATACTCTGGGAGGGAAAACCGGTTCCGGATGCTGCCCGCAAACGCAAAAAGAACAGCGGATGCGCCTCTGTATCGCTGATCTTCGGCATCATCGGAGCCCTGACGCTGTTCAGTCATGTTTCGCTTTCCTTATCGGTACTGCTGATTCTGCCGCTTGTGACATATCTGCTCAGGCTGCATAATGCCTTTGTCAATGCCAGACGAACAGAATACTGTGTAACCGAAAAGGGCGTCTATATCCAGCACAAAGGTCCGGACAGTTATTACACGGCGTTTAAGGCATACAAGGAAATGCGTGTGATTAAGGCCGAGGAGGGCGTGAACGGCACAGGGCATGTGATCTGTGAATACAACGAGTCGAACCGTGCGACACCCAATGCGATTCGTCTGGAGGATCTGCCGGATTACCGCAGTGTTTTCCGGATGATACAGGAACAGCGCGATGCAGCGGAGCTTTATATGCGTCCGTACAGTGAATTTGCAGCGCAGCCTGCCGTGCTGAGCCATCCGGATGACGATAAAATCGTAGCGGAGAAATCCTATGTGGAACGCAAAGACAACCTGCCGTCTGCCGAGGATATGTTTTTCGGCGACAGCACACATTCCTTCATGCGGGAACGGGATCGCGGCGCATTTCTCGACCCGACGGTTCCGGCAAGCTCCGATTTTCTCGATGCGATGCCGACAGAGAGCGTATCCGATCTGCAGAAAGAACTGTTTGGAGGCGAAGCACTCCGCGAGGAGGTCTTCCCCGATCCGTCGGTCAATCCGCTGCCGCAGCTGCAGGAGCTGCAGGACAAGAACAAGGACGATGACAATGCCGGTTCCGGTCTCTTTCAGCAGAGCGGATTCTGAGTCCTGAGGAGCGGATGAAGCAGGGAGTATACAAATAATTGATGTACCAATTAAATCTTGAAGAATAGATGCGCCGGATTTTTGTCGTGAGACAAGGCAGAAAGCCGCCGCCTTGCTGACGCAAGGCAAGGATTTCTAACGCAGTATCACGGCAAAAAGACAAGCAGATATCTTCAAGAGATAGTTGGGACATCAATATAAAGAGGAATCCGCTTCGCGGATGCTATTATAGAATGGGAGCCTCTATCGCAGGCTCCCAAACCCGCGGGCTCTTAATACGCAAAGAGAGTTTCGCGCATTGCGATGCGCGACGAGGGCGCTGCCCTCGACCCGCAAACTTTTGAAAAATTTTGATCAAAACTTTTATATTGACATCGCCGGATGCGAAATGATACCCCCCAGAATTTCCACTCCCTGAACGCTGCGCCCGCTTGACAAACCGTCAGCAATGTGCTATAATACGGATATAATTTTATAGGTATGCAGTTCCGCAGATCTGCGGATCAGAGGGAAGCGCGGTGAAATTCCGCCGCAACCGCCATTGCCGTCAAAGCCGGATTACTCACTGCATTCATACAGCGGTCAGAGCCGCTCAGGCTCACATTTTTGGGTATGAAAAATGACGCCGTCACAAGCCCCGTCCGGTCTCCGGATGCAGAGGGCTCCGTGATGCTGCGCACTTTCCGCCTCAGTGTGAGCCGGAATCTGCGCTTTTTTCATGTCTGACGGAACGGAGTGAACGCCTTGGCGAAAAACGGAGCATCCGATGCAATCGCGCTGCTGCAAAGCATGCAGGCGGAGCTGCACAGCCGCGGTCTGAATCGTCTGCCGAAGCGCAGCGATTTCACCGAAGCGGAGATCGTGCAGATCAAGGCACATCTCGGAGCGTTTCCGCGTGCGCTGGAAGCCGCCGGTCTCAAGCCGTGCGACCCCGCCGCCGCAGAACGGAAACAGGCAAAGCGACTCGCGCAGAAGCGCAGACGCACCGCTGCAAAAATCCGGCAGCAGGAGAAGGACACTCCTGCCCCGCCGCAGCCAGAAGAAGGAGAACCATCATGAAAAAGAAAATCACAGGCATTCTGCTTTCGGCATCCGTACTGTTCGCAGTCGGCGCGCCGTTCATCACAGCATCCGCCGCGGATGATATCACAGTCAATGTGACGATCACCAAAGCGGGCGAGACCAAAGTCTCTGCACAGCCCGTTCATGTCGCGGATAAAGACGGCGACGGCAAGTACACGATCGACGAGGCGCTTTTTGCAGCGCACGAGACCTATTACGAGGGCGGTGCAGCTGCAGGCTATGAATCCGCCATGAGTAGTGAATACGGTCTGAGCCTGAAAAAGCTCTGGGGCGACACCAGCGGCGCATTCGGCTACTATGCAGATGATAAGTTCGCCATGGGACTTTCGGATGAAGTCACAGACGGCGGCTGCCTGACAGCATTTGTCTTCAAAGATACCGCAACATACGGCGACAAATACTGCTACTTCGACAAGAAGGAGATCACCGGTGCAAAGCAGGGCGATACCGTCAAGCTCAAGCTGAATGTGATCCACTTTGATGCAAACTTCGCACCGCAGGTCGATCCGGCAGCGAATGCAACGATCACGGTTGACGGCGAAAAGACCGCATACAAGACCGATGCAAACGGCGAGGTCGATTTCAAATTTGAGCGCTCCGGCAATCTGATTCTCGGCGCAGTCTCGGATACAGAGATTCTTGTCCCGACCGTTCTGCGTGCATCAGTCGCAGCAGCGGAGACCACCGCAGTCGAAGCGACCACAACCGCCGCGCCCGCAACGACCACGCAGGCAGCCGCAGCCGTCACCACAACGTCTGCAAAGGCGGCAGCAACGGTTACAACAACGGCAAAGGGCTCCGGCAGCAGCTCGACCTCTGCCGCAAAAACCGGCGACACCACTGCGATTCCGGCACTCGCGCTGACCGCAGCACTCGCCTGCGGAGCAGCCTATGCACTCCGCCGCCGCAATGACTGATCCCAAACGCATCTGTGCAGCCGGATGTGCCGCTCTCGTCCTGATCCTGAGCGGCATCCGGCTGCTTTTTCCGCTTCGCGCATCCGCATATGATGACAGCGTGCCTGCATATGCGGACGAGATTGTGCAGGCGGTCAGCGGCGGCGATGTGCAGGGCTGGCTCGGTGACACGCTGCCCGCGCAGATCGGTCTGAGTGCGCCGGACTGGTACGCGATGCTGCTCTCGGCACGCGGCGGATATGATCTTTCCGCATACAGCGCCGCGCTGCAGCAGCATCTTTCATCTGAGGACGTCTCCCCCGCCACCACAAGAGAGCGCATGGCGCTTGCACTCGCGGCATGTGAGCCGGAGCCGCCCGCGGTCTGTGCGGAGATGCTCGATCAGAGCGTCGGCGAAATGGGCATCATGAGCTGGATTTTCGCGCTGCACCTGATGAACAACGGCGTGCCCTGTTCGCGGTATTCGGCAGCGGATACCGTCTCAAAGCTGGTGCAGCAGCAGGCAACGGACGGCGGCTGGTCGCTGACGGGAGAATGCGGCGACATCGACGTCACCGCGATGACGCTGCAGGCGCTCGCGCCCTATCAGGACAGCATCCCCGATGCAGTCGGGCGCGGCGTGGAGTTCCTCGCAGAGCGCCAACTGCCGGACGGCGCCTATCAGAGCTTCGGGACAGAGAATCCCGAGAGCACGGCGCAGGTCTGGACAGCGCTTTCCATGCTCGGAATCGACGCACTCGCAGACGGCAGATTCATCAAGGACGGCAGCCTGCTCGACGGCATCCTGCAGTTCCGGCTCGAGGACGGCAGATATGCGCACACGATCGGCGGCGCGGTCAGCGATATGGCGACCGTGCAGGTCTATGAGGCACTGACCGCCGCGGAGCTGCAGCAGCGCGGACAGAATCTGCTGCTGTTTCACGGGGATGTGCCGCAGGAGCTCCCCCCGCCCGCGCCCGCAGAGACAACCGCTGCACCGCAGAAAACGGAGCCGCCGACAGCATCCGGCACCGTAACCGATCCTGCGCAGACCGCGTCAGACAGCACCGCACCGAGCGCCGCATCCGGTACACAGAAAACAACCGGCACCGCCGCTGTGACACGAACAGCGCCGACTGCGTCTGTCTCCACAGTATCCACAATCACGGAAACAGACGCATCTGTGGAAGAAATCATCCACACAACTGCACCGCCGGAGGATCCGCGCAGCGACACGGAAAAGTATCCCTACCGCATCCCGCTGACCGCAGCATCCGGCGTGATATTCGGCACACTGGCGATCATCTGTTTCGTGCGCAAACGGCGCAGCGCCAAAACTTATCTGACGCTCGCAGGCGGATTTGTGCTCGTGACCGCGCTGGTCTGGCTGATCAAAATTGAATCGCCTGCGCAGTTCTATCAGAATGAAGCGCGGCAGGGCGGCGGCACGGTGACCATGGCAATCCGCTGCGATGTCATCCGCGGCATGCCCGGCAGCGAGCGTTTCCCCGCAGACGGCGAGATCATGCCGCTGACCGAATTTGCAATCGAAGAAAACGAAAACGCGCTTGATCTGCTCTACGACGCAGTCAAGGCATACGGGCTGCAGATCGAGGTGGACGGCGTCTCCGGCGAAACCGTGAATACGGCGTATGTACGCGGAATCGCCTCGCTCTATGAGTTCGATTTCGGCGATCTCTCCGGCTGGACATATACCGTCAACGGCGAGCGCCCGTCCGTCGGCTGCGGTGCCTGCACCCTGCATGACGGCGACCGTGTGATGTGGCTGTACACAGTCAATCTCTGAGCACGAAAGGAGCAGAATCATATGCAGACTTTGCAGGCGGAGGAGCTCCGCGCACTGAAATTCTATGAGGGCGACATCGCCGACGCAGACCGGAACGATCCGTTCTGGGGCGATGCACGCGCATATGTCACGCTGAACGCTTTGCTTTATGACGATCTTGCGTCAGAATACACGCGCGTCCGCGAGGGCAAGCAGCTCAATCCCGCAATGCTCCGCGATCTGCCGCGGCTGCTCGGGCTTTACGGCGCACTGTTCTCCGCGATGCAGAAAGGCGAAAAGACCAAAGCGCGAACCGGATACCGTGTCGAGCGCGCCTCCGATTTTGCCGTCTGCCTGCAAAGGGGCGAAACCGTCGCATTCACATCGACCGCGCTTGACGGATTTCTGCCCGCATACGGCGATAAACAGGGGCTTGTCCTGCTGACCTGCCATGTTCCGGCTGAGACCCCGTGCGCAGTCTTCTCGGAGATGCTCGACAGCTATCTGAAATCAAGCGAGAGCGAGATGCTTCTGCCGCCGTTTCTGCGGTTCCGGGCAGAAGCGCGCCCCCTGACGGACAGCGACCGCCGCATCACCGATCTCAGCGGTGAGCCGCCGCAGGCAGCCTATGATCTCCGGTTCGAGCCAGAGCAAACGCTCCGGATTTGTGACGATATTGCTGCGCTCCCCGATGTTGCAGAGCCGGCAGCAAGGCTCTATGCACAGATTCAGCAGGGCACGCCGGAATCCGCGCTGAACTCCGCCGACCGCGTCGCTTATCTGCGGTTCAAGCGGGCACTCGTCCGAGCTCTGCGCGGATCATGAGATTTTTTATGTTCAGATATGCAGCCGTCCCGATCGGGGCGGCTTTTTCATCGTATGATTATCCATTTTCAAATTCCCGCCGCCTGTTTTGCAGGAAACGATGCGGACACCGCAATTTCTCATTTCTAATTTCACGCGCGCTCTTGTGTTTTGCAGGAGAATATGCGATAAGCGAGCAGTGCCCGCCTGCATTGATCTAAAGCACTCCGGCAAGAAGACCGTTTCACAAAAGATTCCTTCTCTCCGGTTGCTTTTTACGTTATAATATGCTATAAGCGGGCAGCGCCCGCCTGCATTGATCTAAAGCACTCCGGCAAGAAGACCGTTTCACAAAAGATTCCTTCTCTCCGGTTGCTTTTTACGTTAGAATATGCTATAATAAAAGAGAACATCCCCATATCATTATAAGGAGGTTTTCTTATGTCGGAACGCTTTACCGTGACACTGAAACAAATCATTGACGAATTTCGGCTGGAGGTGCTCTACTGCCCCGGCAATCCGGAGGAGATTCTGGTCTCCGAGAACGATATCACCCGTCCCGGACTGCAGCTCATGGGCTTCTATGAATACTTCAATCCGGAGCGCATCCAGATCATCGGCAAAATGGAATTTGCCTATCTTTCCACACTCGAGGAAAATGAGCGCGCAGAGCACATCAAGGCGCTGTTTGCGCAGCACATCAAATGTCTCTGCCTGAGCCGCGGTCTCCCCTGCTTTGCCGAGATGCTCACGCTCGCGCAGGAGTACCGCGTGCCGGTGCTCCGCACTTCGGAATCCACCTCGCACTTCACCTCGAACCTGCTCTCGTTCCTCAATCTGCATCTGGCACCGCGTGTCACCAGACACGGCGTCCTGATTGAGATTTACGGCGAAGGCATATTCATCACCGGTGAGAGCGGCGTCGGAAAATCCGAGTGCGCAATCGAGCTTGTCAAGCGCGGACACCGTCTCGTCGCGGATGATGCCGTCGAGCTGCGCAAGGTCTCGAATACAAACCTTGTCGGTACATCGCCGGAGAATATCCGCCACTTCCTCGAGCTCCGCGGCATCGGCATCATCAATGTCCGCCGACTGTTCGGCATGGGCGCCGTCAAGCTGCAGCAGGAGATCGACATGATCATCGAGCTCGAGCCGTGGGATTCCTCCAAGACCTATGACCGCATGGGCGTTGATGAGCAGTATGCCAATATCCTCGGCGTCAAGGTGCCCTCGATGACGATTCCGGTCAAGCCGGGCAGAAACACCGCCGTCATCATGGAGGTTGCCGCGATGAACAGCCGTCAGAAGAAGATGGGCTACAACGCAACCGAAGAACTGCTGCACAATCTCGGCCTCGAGTCCATGCAGGGCAAAGAGATCGTCAAAGATTTTGACGCATTCTGAGGTGAAAAATGACAGAGCCTTTTCAGATCCGTGCCGATGTACACACGCATACTGTTGCATCGACACACGCATATTCAACCGTAACCGAAATGGCACAGGCTGCCGCACAGACCGGCGTCCGGCTGCTCGGCATCACCGATCACGGACCGGGCGCGCCGGATGCGCCGCACATCTGGCATTTCCATAATTACAAGATTCTGCCGCGTGAAATCTGCGGCGTCAAGATGCTCTACGGTGTCGAAGCAAACATCATGGACGAATTCGGCACGCTCGATATGGATGCACATGAGCTCTCGTTCTGCGAATGGGTGGTCGCATCCTATCACACCTCCTGCGTCAGCTTTCCGCGCACGCCGGAGCTTGTCACGCAGGGCTACCGCAAGGTCTGCGAAAACCCGCTTGTCGATGTCATCGGACATCCCACAACGGCGATGTTCCCCTTTGACTACGAGCCGGTGCTCAAGCTGTTCAAGGAGGCGGGCAAGCTCGTTGAGATCAACGAAAGCTCGCTGCAGTGGAAGCAGGGCGCGCTCGAAAACGGCAAAACCGTCTATGCACTCTGCAAAAAATACGAGATCCCGATCGTGCTCAACACCGATGCGCACTATGCAGGGCTTGTCGGCAAAACACCGATCGCAGAGCAGCTTCTGCGGGATCTTGATTTTCCGCGCCGCCTGATTGTCAACCTCGATGCGGATTACCTCATGGAGCTGGCGCATCAGAAGCGAAACATCAATTTTGATTCCAACGAAAAACATATCGCAAGAGAATCCGTATGAGAGACAAAAGGAGTACAACATGATTGATATGGAACAGCTTTCGGCTGTCTGCCGGAATGCCGGTGCAGAATTCAAACCGGATGTCCGGCTCTCTGAACTCACAACCTTTAAGATCGGCGGCGCATGCAGGGCACTCATCACCCTGCCCGACATTGCCGCCTGTCAGACGATTATCACGTATCTGCGTGAAAAACGGATTCCGTTTACCTTGATCGGACGCGGCAGCAACCTGCTGGCACCCGATCAGGGCTACGAGGGCGTTGTGCTGAAGCTCGGCGGCGCGCTCGCCTCAGAGATCACTGCAGAGAACGGCGCTGTCACCTGCGGCGCAGGCGTCTCGCTGAAAAATCTCTGTCTCTTTGCGCTCGAGCATGCGCTGACAGGTCTGGAATTCGCATACGGCATCCCCGGCTCGGTCGGCGGCGCAGTATTCATGAATGCGGGCGCCTATGACGGCGAATTTTCGCAGATTCTGGAAAGCGTCACCGTGCTCGATGAAAACGGCGCAGTCCTGACGCTCAGCGCATCCGAGCTGAATCTCGGCTACCGTCACAGCGTGTTCATGGAGCATCCGTGGATCATTCTGCAGGCGACCGTCCGGCTGACATCCGGCGATCCGGAGGCAATCCGCGCAAAGATGCAGGATCTGCTCGGTCGAAGAAAATCCAAGCAGCCGCTCGAATTTCCGAGTGCAGGCAGCACCTTCAAGCGCCCTGCCGGAAGCTTTGCCTCGAAGCTGATTGACGAGTGCGGACTCAAAGGCTACACGGTCGGCGGCGCACAGGTCAGCGAAAAGCATGCGGGCTTTGTCATCAACCGCGGCGGCGCAACCTTCGCGGATGTCATGGCAGTCTGTCAGCATGTGCAGGAGGTTGTCAAGGCACAGACTGGATTTATCCTCGAACTGGAACCGGAAATCATCGGAGAATCATCATGAAAGAAAACTGCCTCTTTTCAGTTATCGTACCGGCTCACAATGAGGAACAGTATATCGGGAAATGTCTGCAAGCGATCCGCACGGCGGAGGAACAGACAGAATCCGGCAGCGTCCAGATCATTGTGGTCGCGAACCGCTGCACCGACAAAACCGCAGAGATCGCCGCGCAATACGGCGCCGAGGTCATTGAGAATCAGGATAAGTGCATCGCGAGCATCCGCAATGCCGGAGCAAAGGCAGCAGCGGGCGAGATTCTCGTCACCGTCGATGCAGATACCTACATCGAGCCGGAGACCTTCACAGAGATCCGCACGCTGCTGGAAAGCGGCAGATATATCGGGGGCGGCGCCGTCCCGACCTTTGACCGCGCATCCCTCGGCATTGCGGTTTCAACGTTCTATGTGCTGCTCCAGATGCTGCCGGAGATCATCAGGTGCCGCGGCATGCTGTCCGGCGCCGTGTTCTGGTGCCGCAAGTCCGATTTCGATGCTGTCGGCGGATTTGATCCGTCGCTCGTCAGCCTCGAGGATCTGGATTTTGCCAAGCGGCTCAAGCAGTACGGCAAAGAGCGGGGCAAAAAATACGGCACGCTCAAATCGAAAATCTACACATCTGCACGCAAATTCGATCAGTTCGGCGACTGGTATCTCATCAAAAACCGCAAGCTGACCAAGCGCATCTTCACCGGCAAGGACAGAGAAGCCGCCGATCAGTACTATTATGATGTGCGATAACAGGGAATACAGATATGATCGTCAATGAATCGACACTCTCGCAGGAGGACGCAGTCTTCCTGACAAAATGCGTCATCAGCGAAGCGATGAAAACGCCGCGCAAGAAGATTTCCGGCGCGGTGCTGCTGATCGGTGCAATTGCGATGCTGGCATATGCAGGGCTCGGGCTCTATCTCATGATCAGGTTCACTGCTCCGGCGGATATCGTGTTCCATACGGTTTTATTCGGAATCCTCGGCATCACGGCGCTGCTGTGCTTCATCTTCAATAAGAAGATCATGCTCTGGCGCACGATGCATGCAAAGGAATGGGGCACAATGTTCGGCGATGTTGTCCGGAACGAGTTTGGGGCGGATGCCGTCACGACCCACCGCTCTGCAAACGGCACAGAAACCGTGAACAAATATGCATACACGCTGATACAGGGCTATACCGTGCAGAACGGCAGCCTGTATATCTGGGTATATGCGGATCAGCGCAAAAAATTTCTTGTGCTGCACGACAGCGGCTACACCGAAGGCACCCGGGACGATGTCATCGCGCTGCTGCATAAATACGGCGTCCCGATGGTGCAGATGCCGTAAACGGAAGGAAAACAAATCATGATGGAAATGGTGTTGGTGACCGGCATGGCAGGTGCCGGCAAGACAAGCGCACTCGATGCGCTCGAGGATATCGGCTTCTATGCGGTGGACAATCTGCCGCTTGCAATGCTCGAGCCCTATCTCATACACTGTCTCGAAAAGGGCGGCAGATATTCCCGCACGGCTGCCGTCATTGACCTGCGCTCCTGTCACCGGTATTCGGAGCTCGCCGAGGCGTACCGCAATATGCAGGACAAATATCATCAGGATATCAAGTTCACGATGCTCTGCGTCGAAGCCTCGGAGGAGGTTCTGCTCAAGCGTTTCCACACACTGCGCAGAAGCCATCCGGTTGCGGCGCGGAAGTTCGAGGGTGATCTTGTCAAGGCGATCAGCTTTGAGCACGATGAACTGCAGGTGCTCCGCGCAACGGCGGATTATCCGCTGGATTCCTCGCTGATCACCGCCGCGCAGCTCAAGGAGCAGGTCAAGCAGCATTTTCTGCAGCGCGTCACGGATGCCATGCCGATTCAGGTCATGAGCTTCGGCTTCAAATACGGCGCACCGCTCGAGACAGACCTCGTGTTTGATATGCGCTGCCTGCCGAACCCCTACTATGTCGATGATCTGCGCGAGCACACCGGCGTGGAAAAATGCGTGCAGGATTATGTCATGGACGCGCCGGAATCGAAGGAATATTTCGATAAAATCGTGGATCTGCTGAAGTTTCTCGTGCCGCTCTATATCAGCGAGGGCAGACCGCAGCTTGTCATCGGATTCGGCTGCACCGGCGGTCAGCACCGCTCTGTGACCTTTGCAGAGCTTGTCTCCGCGGAGCTGCGCAAAGCCGATATGCATGTCATCACGCATCACCGCGACTACAAGAAATCCAAGAAAAAGCAATAAAGCCACGGGGTTCCGTTCTGCGGAATCCCGTTTTTCAGGAGGCAGAATGGATACCGTAACCTACAGAAAGATCAGCGCGCGCCTGACACCGGATGCCGCCGGTGTTTCGCTGCAGGTGTTTGATTCCGTGACCTCAACGAATGATCTGCTGCGCGAAGCCGCAGAGAAGGGCGCGCCGGAATTCACCGTATTTGCAGCAAAACAGCAGACCGCAGGCAAGGGGCGGCAGGGCAGACAGTTCTATTCGCCGCCGCAGACAGGGCTCTATCTCAGCATCTTGTTCCGGCCGCAGATCGCGCCCGCCGAGACCCTCGCGCTGACACCGATGGCAGCCGTCGCCGCCGCGGATGCCGTCGAGCGCTGCACCGGCAGAAGGGTGCAGATCAAATGGGTGAACGATCTGCTGCTCGGCGGCAGAAAAATCTGCGGAATCCTCGCAGAATCGCAGTTTTCCGATGCACAAACGCTGGATTATGTCATTGTCGGCATCGGGATCAACCTGCTGGAGCCGCCGCAGGGCTTTCCGCCGGAGATCAAAGATATTGCAGGCGCCGTGTTCCCTGCCGATGCGAATGCAGAGGATGCCTTCACCGACTGTGCCGCCGCACTGATTTCCGCGCTGATGCGGGAATACCGCGGACTTGCGGAAAAGCACTATCTCACCGGCTACCGTGACCGGCTCTGCATGCTCGGGCGGAGCGTCACCGTCTGCGAAAACGGCACAGAGCGGCAGGCGCAGGCGCTTGCAGTCGACGATGATCTGCGGCTGCGCGTGCGCTATCCGGACGGCACCGAGCAATGGCGCTCGACCGGCGAAATCCGGATCCGGCTTTGAGAAAGGAGCATTTCCATGCATCATATTTTCCTGATTGAGGATGACCGCGCACTCGCCGAAACGCTCGCACAGATGCTCACCGACCGTGATTTCAAAGTGACCCGTGTCCGCGATTTCCGCAGAATCGCGGAGGAATTTGAAGCAGCACAGCCGCAGCTTGTCCTGCTGGACCTGATGCTCCCCTTTGATAACGGCTATCACTGGTGCGCGGAGCTGCGCAAGCGCTCCGATGTCCCGATTGTGTTTTTGTCCTCGGCAGCGGATAATCTCAATATCGTCACAGCCATGCAGATGGGCGGCGATGATTTCATCGCAAAGCCGGTGGATATCAACGTCCTGACCGCCAAGCTGCAGGCAATTCTGCGCAGAAGCTGCGGCACAGCGGCGCCGGCGCTCTCGCTGCACGGTCTGACGCTGCATCCGAATGACGCCTCCGCAGATTATCAGGGCAGCCGGATTGAGCTGACCAGAAACGAATTTCGCATCCTGCAAACCCTGATGGAACAGCACGGCAAAATCGTCAGCCGCGACACGCTGATGATGAAACTCTGGCAGGATGACTGCTATGTCGAGGAGAACACGCTGACCGTCAATGTGACGCGCCTGCGCAAAAAACTCGCCGCCGCAGGCCTTTCCGATTTCATCCGGACAAAGGTCGGCAGCGGCTATCTGATCGGAGACTGAACATGAAGCTGTTTCTGCAATATCTTTGGACAAACCGCCGGACTGCCGCAGTTTTGGCAGTCTGCGCGGTGATTTTCTGCGCGGTGCTCTGGCTGTATGCGATTCCTGCCGATGCTGCGCTTCTGGCTGCGGTTCTCTCGGGCGTGTTCGGTCTGAGTGTCCTGACTGTGCGTTTTGTCCGCTGGCGGCGGCATTATATCCGGCGCACACAGATGATGCAGGCACCGGCGCTCCTGCACGATGCGCTGCCGGAAACCGACGATCCGGCGGAGGCGCAGTATCAGGCGATGCTGCAAAATCTGCGCACATTGTATACAGAGCAGGTCAACCGCACAGAGCGCGAGCGCACAGATACAATCGACTACTTCACGCAGTGGGTGCATCAGATCAAGACGCCTGTTTCCGTCATGCGCATGATGCTGCAGGCGGAGGATACCGATGAACACCGCGCCTTGCAGAGCGAATTATTCCGCGTGGAGCAGTATGCGGAGATGGCGCTTGCCTACACGCGGCTTGACAGCAGCGCCCGCGACCTCGTCATTCAGGAGACCGCGCTCGATCCGGTAATCCGTGCCGCAATCCGCAAATATGCGCCGCTCTTTATCCGCCGGAAGCTGCGCATCGTCTATGACGGCACCACCGAATCCGCACTGACAGACGAAAAATGGCTGCAGTTCATCCTCGAGCAGATTCTCTCGAACGCCGTCAAGTATACGGATACAGGCAGCGTCACCGTCACGGTCACAGAGCAGACAATCCGCATTGCCGACACCGGCAAGGGCATCGCGCCGGAGGATCTGCCGCGCATCTTTGAAAAAGGATACACCGGCAGGCTCGGTCGCGCGGACAAACAGGCGACCGGCATCGGGCTCTACCTCTGCAAAAAGGCGGCGGACCGGCTCAACATCCGCCTGACCGCGGAATCCGAATACGGCAAGGGCTCCGCGTTCACGCTGCACCTGCATGCAGATGCGCGGCAGTATGAATGACCTTACAAAAATGTCACATCCGTGTCACATGATTCGATGTCGCTTTTCCTGCGGATATGGTATACTGATGTCAGAAAAGGAGGTCTGAATCATGGCAATTTTAGAGGTTCAGGGCGTTGAAAAAATCTACACAACAAGATTCGGCAGCAATCAGGTACAGGCACTTTCGGATGTATACTTTTCCGTAGAGCAGGGCGAATATGTCGCCGTCATGGGCGAATCCGGCTCCGGCAAAACCACGCTGCTCAATATTCTCGCAGCACTCGATAAGCCCACAAAGGGCGATGTGCTGCTCGACGGCAAAGCGCTTTCCAAAATCAGCGACAGGGAGCTTGCGGCATTCCGCCGTCAGAATCTTGGATTTGTGTTCCAGAATTTCAATCTGCTCGATAACTTCACACTGCGCGACAACATCTTCCTGCCGCTCGTGCTCGCAGGCATGCAGTATGACGAAATGGAAAAGCGGCTCACCCCGATGGCAAAGGTACTCGGCATCCACGAGCTGCTCAACAAATTCCCCTATGAGGTCTCCGGCGGACAGAAGCAGCGCGCCGCAATCGCACGCGCGATCATCACCGAACCGAAGCTCCTGCTTGCCGATGAGCCGACCGGCGCACTCGATTCCAAATCCACCGACAGCCTGCTCGATGTATTCGGCAAGCTCAACGCAGGCGGTCAGACCATCGTTATGGTCACGCACTCCGTCAAGGCGGCAAGCCGCGCCGGCAGAGTGCTGTTCATCAAGGACGGCGTCATCTTCCACCAGATTTACCGCGGCGAGGCAAACAATGAGGAGATGTATCAGCGCATTTCCGATTCGCTGACGCGCATGCTGTCACAGAACCCGCAAGGCGGTGAGCAGGATGCGTAAGTTCTTTTACGGGCGTCTTGCGGCGGATAATCTCAAAAAGAACCGCCAGACCTATCTGCCCTATCTGATCTCGTGCAGCGTCACCTGCGCAATGCTCTATACAATCTGCTCGCTCTCGAAAAACGAAGGACTGAAGAACATGTCCAGAGGTGCAGAGAACACAACGGAAGTGCTGAAATTCTGCACAATCATCGCGATGTTCTTTGCAGCGATCTTTCTCTTTTATACAAACAGCTTTCTGATGAAGCACCGCCGCAAGGAATTCGGTCTCTATCAGCTGCTCGGCATGGAAAAGCGGCATCTTGCAAGGGTGCTGTTCGCAGAGACCGTCTATACCGCAGGCATCACAACGGTCTGCGGATTTCTGCTCGGCATTGTGCTCGATAAGCTGATGTATCTGCTCCTGCTGCGTGTCACAGGCTTGATGTCCGATGCAAAAGTTCCGTTCGGATTTGAAATCAACACCGCCGCAATCCTCACAGTCGCAGCATTCTTCGGCATCGTGTTCATTCTGATTCTGCTCAATGCCGTGCGCATTGTCCGCTTCACAAAGCCGATCAGCATGCTCAACGAAGCAAATGCCGGTGAGCGCGAGCCGAAAACCAAGGTCATTATGGCGATTCTCGGCGTACTGCTTGTCGGCGCAGGATATGTCATGTCGCTCTGCGCAAAGGATACCAGCCTGATTCTCAAGTTCATGCTGCCGGCGGTTCTCAGCGTCATTGTCGGCACATATTTCCTGTTCATCGCAGGCAGCATTGCACTGCTCAAGCTGCTGAAAAGGAACAAGTCCTATTACTACAAAACGCGCCATTTTACGTCCATTTCCGGCATGATCTACCGCATGAAGCAGAATGCAGTCGGATTAAGCTCGATCTGCATTCTCTCGACAATGGTGCTCGTGATGATCTCCTCGACAACCTGCATGGTACTCGGCGCAAAGGAGATGATGAAAGAGCTCTATCCGCGTGAAATTCAGGCATGCGGCGTGGTGACGGAGGATGAAAACAGACTTGCGTTCATTGACAACATTAACCGCTATCTGGAAACCTTCGGGCTTCACGCTGAAAATCCGCTGACCTATGAACAGGTCCGCGCCGGTGCTGTTTTCTCCGACGGCAATTTCAACGAATGCGATTACAGCAATCCGCATCAGCGTGAAATCAGTAAAACGCTGACCGTCATCTGCAGCAGCCGCTATCAGGAGATTACCGGCAATGCGGTTTCTCTGGAACCGGACGAAATCCTGCTCTCCAGCACGGAGCCGCTCCCGACACTCCGCAGACAGACCAGCCTGTTCGGTGTCAAATTCAAGATCAAGCAGCTGATTGATCCGGTTTACGGTATCAACAACACATTCCCCGGATACGTCGCAGTTGTATCTGACCTTGATGCATTAAAACGGCTCGAGGTCAATGAACACCGTTACATTCACTACTACTATCTGTTTGATATCCCCGCTGAGCGCGAAACAGAAATCTTCGGCGATATGGAAACCCGCTACGGAGAAACGGAAGTGCTGCACGATCTCGATGTAATGATGCTTGACATGCGCACTGAGGAATACACAATGTATATGAGCGTTTACGGTGCATTCTTCTTCATCGCGCTGTTCCTCGGGCTGCTGTTCACGGTGCAGATGGTGCTGATGATCTACTACAAGCAGATTTCCGAAGGTCACGATGACCGCCGGCGCTATATCATCATGCAGAATGTCGGCATGAGCCGCGCCGAGATCCGCCAGAGCATCCGCTCGCAGATCCTGACCGTATTCTTCCTGCCGCTTGTCACCGCAGCAATCCATACAGCCTTCTGCATTCCGATCATCACCAGAGTGCTGCACGAAATGGAGCTTTCAAACTTCCGCCTGATCTATCTGATTCTGGGCTGCACGTTCATTGCATTCTCGATTCTCTATGCAGTGATCTACGCGGTAACCGCAAAAATCTACTACCGCATCGTCAGCGCAAACAGCACAGCAGCCTGGGTCCGCAGTCAAACAGCCGCTCCTGTGCGCAGATATAAAAATTGCCCCTGAGTGTTTCACAAAAAACGCTCAGGGGCATCATATTTGTCGGCAGTGCCGGTCTCCGTTTCGGAAATGTCAGTTGACCGGAACTGTAGCCTGACTGCCCAACCGCAGCCGTGATGCAATCAATTAAAACACCGTTGCTTCAATCGCATACGAGCACAACTCTTCATAATCAAACTTCACGGTAAAATGCAAAGGATAATATCCTGCAGTCTGATATTTCGTCATGAATGTAATCGAAAACCCTTCTGCGACTTTTTTATGATGATCTTCCCGACAGTATTTTTCAAATCTTTTTTTCGGCTCATTTTCCGATCCGGTATTTCCTATATCGATTCCGAACACCTCAAATACTTTTTCAAGTTCCTGCGGAAACCATTTTTTTCCGTAAAAATATTCATCGCTGTTTAAGTCCAGCGTTCTGATCCGGTTGTAAGCATCTTCGATGAATTCATCCAGATACTCCAGCACAGTAATGAGCCGGTCTGCAATTTCCGTTGAAATATCATGATCAGTTGCTTCAATGATGATTTCACCTGCTTCATGAGAGTAGATATACGCACAGCCGTCTCTGAAAATAAAATGCGCAAAGTTTTTTGCCTTCAGAAAGGAAATAATCTCAATGTTGTAAAATACCTCAGTCACAGCAGCATTCCTCCCAATTATGATTTCTGTCCGTAACAATTATAGCACAGCATCGAAATGCTGTCAATAAAAACGCCGTCGTGCATCACGGCAGCAGCATTTACATTTATAGGTATCTGCGATGCATTTGTAATGGGGACTCCGTCCCCAAGCCCCTGCCAAAGGACTTCGTCCTCTGGACTCCGCTTTTGCGCCCCGCCAGATTCCTGCTGAACCGGCGGGGCGCAAAAGTGGGATTCCCAAGGGGCGCAGTCCCTTGGGCAGGGTTTGGGACAGCGTCCCATTATAGATCCGCCGGAGGCACCTACAGAAGTAAACGCTGCTGCCGTGTCTCCGAAACTTTTTTCCCTTGACAGATGTACAGTTTTCCGATATAATAATATCAAAGATGGATGATCGGAGGTGACGGATATGGTTCAGGAGGAAGCGCTGCTCCGCTGTGCAAGGACATTGTTTCCGGCAGCGGTGCTCTGTCTCGGCTCGCTCTCTGAGGGACGCAGCACAGTAACGGAGGCGATTGCAGCCGCACTGCGCAAATCCCCCGATGCATGGGAATCCGATGCCGTCCGTCAGTTGATCCGCATCTGCCGGACGCGCGCACCGGAACGCATCGTGCAGCATTCTCTGCCGCAGGATGCCGCGCTTGAACCGCTGCTGCCGATCCTCAAACTCCCCGCAGGCAGCAGACGCGCCCTTGCGCTCGCAGTCAGCGGCATATCCGATGCAGACGCGGCTGCGGCATCCGGCGTATCCGCGGAGGAGCATTCGCAGAAAACCGAAAAGGCACTGCGGCAGCTCACCTTTATGCAGAACGGCACCCCGCCGGAGCTTGCAGATCTGCAGGCGGCTGCAAGACATCTCCCGTGGCACGAAACCGATACGGAAATGCTGCTAGCCGGCATCGAGGAATCCGAGCAGACGCAGGAGCCCGAACCGGAGCCCCCGCAGATTCGAGCGATCACGCGCTCCGAGCCGAAAAAGGCATCCGGCAAAACGGTTGCAGTGCCGCTCTGGGGCATTGTGCTCGGCGCTGTCAGCCTGATTGTGCTTGCCGCCTCACTGATGCTGCTCTGGGCATCGCAGCCGCACCGCAGCGCAGTCCCGCCGCCCGATGCACCGCGTACCGAGGAGGTCAGTTCGCTTTTCTCCGGACAGTATCTCAGCATCGGCAAGGCGCAGGCAATCGCCGCAGAGGACGCAGGCGCAAAAGCGGACGCCGCATGTTTCCTCAGTACAAAGCTCAAAGCCGACGAATCCCCCGCCAGCTATCTCCTCAGCTTCACGCTCAGCTCGGGACAGCAGTATGCCTACACGCTCGACGCAGTCTCCGGCGAGATTCTCAGCAAATCGCAGACGGATGCGGATGTCATGCTCAATACCGAGGGCTGGCTCTCCGCAGAGGAGCTCCGGCAGGCGGCAATGCGCCGCACAGGTCTGCACGATGTGCTGTTCCTCAAGGAGAAGTGCGAGGCAGAGGGCGACACCGGCTGCTGCAAATATGAGCTGCTCGATGCAGCGGGCAGACTTTATTCCGTGCAGATCGACGCGCGCACTGCCATGCTGATGAAATACACCGCCGAGGAGCTTTCGGCAAGGGAGCCCGAAAACATCATCACACCGGAGCAGGCAAAGATGCGGGCGCTCTCCCGCGTCGGCGATCTTGATCCCTCGCAGGTGATCTTCACGAAAGTCAAGCAGGACGGCAGCGCCTATCTGATCTCGTTCACGCTTGATGACGGCACGCAATATCTGATCGAGCTGAACGCCGAGAACGGCAATGTCAACACAGTGGATGTTCACCCTGTTTCCGCGGATATCACGCAGGCAGTGGGATTGCTTGCTGCACGGGACACCGCGCTGCGCATGGCAGAGCTGACCGACCGCGATCCGGTGGAGTTCACCAAGGCAAAAATCGACCGCAGCAGCGGCAGTTATGTCTATGAGCTTGAATTTGAGACACCGGATTATGAATACGAGGTGTCGATCCGGACAGAGACCGGCGAGGTTCTCAAATACCGCGTGTGGCAGCAGTAGCGATATCTCTGCGGGCAATGCCTGCATCCGAGAGGCGAAAGACTATTGCCCCAACCAAAGTAAATTCATATAATTATAAAAGCCGCTGAATGAGTGAAAAGAGCTCATTCAGCGGCTTTTGCACAAAATGCAGTATCAAACATAAATCTTTGTGCAAACCTTTTAAAAAGTTGCACGCAACCGTCTAACATTTGGCGTTTTGGCACCCCTTAGTAGAGGGGCACACAGATTTATCAGTTCCCTTCATCGCAAATAATTGTAAACAATTATAAATATATCAATGTGAACACCACAACTCCTCTCTCCTCACTATATTTATAGATTCATGCGTGAAGCGCATACCACAATTTCTCATTTCTAATTTCTCATTTCTCATTTTCATCAACTCCTCACTTCTAACTCCTATCTTCTCACTAGAAATACAGCGGGTGCTGCGAACCGGACAAAAAGACGAAATGACCGGTTTGGCAAAGGTGTTCGTCGGTACGTGAATCCAACCTTGTACAGGCGATGGGATTCATGCCGACGGTACAGGATTGCAGGCATGCACTTAGAACCTTGACAAGTGAATAGCAGTGTCATTTGCACGGCAAAGCAAGGGGCACTGCATTATTTCTTCTTGTTTGAAAGATTTGACTTGATGTTCTTCATCTTTAGTCCGATGTTAAATTCCGCTGGGCGCGGGGCGCAAGTGCGAGGGGACAACCCAAAGAGGACCGGGGGAAGGTTCGCGAGCTCACATTCCCCCTATCCCCTTTAGGTTTTCCCCTCGCGCTCCCCTTTCCTGATTCCCTGACCCCCTTAGGGCGTAAGTCACTCACTTGACATAAGCTGCTTGATAAGGTGAAAGCAACATGACTAAGTGTTTCCGAATATGCTGCTGTGCTATGACACAACCCGCGCCAATTGAGTGACTCACGCCCCCAGAGAGGAGAGGATAAGGAAAGAGGGAGCGCGAGGGGGAGAACCTTAGGGAGAGGGGAGACCCGAGCGTAAGCGAGGACTTCCCTCTCTCTATGGTTCTTCCCCTCGCATTCGCGCCCCACGCCCAGCGGAATTCAACACTCGAACAAAGGATAAAAAACAAACAACAAAAATTAAATTCGAGTGCGCTTAGTAAAATCAAACACTCGGACACAGGATAAGAACAATCAACCTAAAATCAGCTTTAGCAAAATGGATGCCGCCACTGCCGACAGAAAAACCGAAAGCCGCCCCAATCACATTTGATTGAAGCGGCTTTATTCACTCGGGTTCGGGGCAGCGCCCCGTCAATAATCATTCATCCTGCGGCTCTTCCTCAGGCGCGGGAGCATCAAGGAACGGGTTGATCTCAGCAGCGGGCTGCTTTGCAGCTTCTTCCGCCCTGCGGCTCTCAACCGTCAGCTCGCCCTTCATGATCTGCAGGAACTCCTGCTCATTGACCTTTTCATATTCCAGCAGGAAGTTTGCGAGTGCATCAAGCTGATCGCGGTTCTCGCTCAGGATTACCAGCGCACGCTCATAGCCCTCCTCAACGATCCGGCGCACCTCAGCATCAATGCGCGCAGCAACCTCCTCGGAGTAATCGCGGACATGACCGAAGTCTTTGCCGATAAACACCTCATCATTCTCGGAGCCGTAAGCAACCGGACCGAGCTCATCGGAAAGACCCCAGCGTGTGACCATGTTCTTTGCGAGCTTGGTTGCACGCTCAATATCATTGGAAGCACCCGTGCAGATATCCTCAAGCGCGGTCTTTTCGCCTGCGCGGCCGCCCATCATCATGACAATGGTCTCGAGCAGCTTCGTGCGGCTCATGTGGTTATCCTCCGTATTCGGTCGGGTCCATGTCATACCGGCAGCCATGCCGCGCGGCACAACGCTGACCTGCTGCACGCGATCCTGCGTCTCGAGGTGATATGCAGTGACCGCATGACCTGCCTCGTGGAACGCTGTGATGCGCTTGTCGCTCGCAGTCGGGATATGGGATTTCTTCTCCGGACCGGAGATGACCTTCATCGTTGCCTCGTCGATATCCGCAGCGGTGATCGCCTTGCGGTTTGCTCTTGCAGCAAGGATCGCCGCTTCATTCAGCAGGTTTTCGAGGTCTGCACCGGTGAAGCCCTGCGTATCCTTTGCGAGATCGTGGAAATCAACATCCGGACCGATCGGCTTTTTGCCCTTGTGGACCTTGAGGATTTCCTCTCTGCCCTTGACATCCGGATAATTGACCGTGATCTGACGGTCGAATCTGCCCGGACGCAGCAGCGCCGGATCGAGGATATCGCGGCGGTTTGTCGCCGCAATGACGATAACGCTTTCCTTATCGGTAAAGCCGTCCATTTCAACGAGGAGCTGGTTCAGCGTCTGCTCACGTTCATCGTGGCCGCCGCCGAGACCGGAGCCTCTGTGTCTGCCGACCGCGTCGATCTCGTCGATGAACACGATCGAAGGCGCATGCTTCTTCGCCTGCTCAAACAGGTCACGCACACGGCTCGCACCGACACCGACGAACATCTCAACGAAGTCCGAACCGGAGATCGGGAAGAACGGCACGCCCGCCTCACCTGCAACAGCTCTAGCAAGCAGCGTTTTACCGGTACCGGGAGGGCCGAGCAGCAGCACGCCGCGCGGGATTCTCGCGCCGATATCGTCATACTTCTTCGGATTCTTGAGGAAGTCAACGATCTCAGCCATTTCCGCCTTTTCCTCGTCGGCACCTGCGACATCGGCAAAGGTTGCTTTCTTTGCGGAGCCGCTTGCCGCCTTGATGTTCGCTCTGCCGAACGAATTGATCTTGCCGCCGCCGTTTGCCTGCCGGAACATCACAACGAACAGCACGATCGCCATGATCATCAGCAGCGCGGTCGGGACAACGGTGAGCATCCACGAGTTGTCCGTCACCTTGAAGTAGTCCTGCGAAAGCTCCGCATTCGGATGCTTTGCGTTATACTCCGCACGGTAGTTCACGGTGTCATCCAGGAACAGTCTGACATTCGGAACCTCGTAGGTATGTGTTTTCTCCTCACCCTCAAGCACATATTTCAGCTCTCCGGTGCCGAGATCGAGTGTGTATTCCGTCACCTTGTATTCATCGAAGTACGCAAGGATATCCGAATACTTTGTCGTGTGCTGATTGCTCGTCAGATTCGGGAGAAGCACCCAGATCGCAACGATGAAAACCAGCGCAATGATCACATAAGTCAGCAAGCCACGATTTTTGCCCAAGTTTCGATTCACTCCTTTTTTGTTGTCAGTTCTCAGCCGCCCTGATCTCCAGAGTCAGGATACGGCGGCTGTCTGCATCCGGTTTGACGCGTGCCGCTGTGCCGATCCGTTCGCACCAGATGCATCCCAGATCGTCATAGAGAATGTGGAGCGTCCTGCGCTCCGGCGCCGGCACCTGCGCCTGTATCTGCTTTTTGAGCAGCGTCTGAAAGTTCCGCCCGGGCAATGTCACTTTGTCCTGCGGCGTGCAGCTGCGAAAATACGGCTGCCCTTTTATTTTATCAAAATCCAATGTCTTTTTTGTGCGTGCTTTGTGAAGATTCCGTGATAATGCCGCAGCTTCGCAGCATGTGACAAAACAACATGTTTCCGGAAAAATCCGGTTTTCGCCGAGCTGCATCGGGACGGGTTCGCGCAGCACAAACTGCGTCTGCATATACAGAATGCCCCGATCTGCCCGCGCATAAACATCGCCCGAGAGATTTACCGTTCCGCTGCCCTGCCGGACGATTTCGTCGATCGCGCAGAGCATTTCATAGGAAGGATCAATGTGCACCGGCTTCTGCATCCGCTCGAGCCGCAGCATGTAGACGCGCATCCGGATCGGTCTTGCGTACTGCATCAGACCGTGCAGTCCCCTGCCCGCCGGATCGAGACACGCCGCATAGGCTTTTTCGGCTTCGGCAGCAAGATAGGCTTCGTCCTCTGCGAGGATTTCCGCCGTCCTTGCGATATGCTGCAGCGCCGCCGGATTCTCCCGCAGCAGCAGCGGCATCACATCCGCGCGCAGACGGTTCCGGCTGCTTTCACCGGTGAAATTGGTGCTGTCCTCAACGAATCCCTCGCCGAGTTCCTGCAAAAAGCGCAGGATTTCGTCCTTTTCGACGCTCAGCAGCGGACGGACAATCCGCCCCGAGCGCGGCAGAATCCCGCGCAGCCCCTTCATGCCGCTGCCGCGCAGCAGATGAAAGAGCACGGTTTCCGCATGATCCCCTGCATGATGCGCCGCCGCGATTTCGCCCTCAGGCGCCGCCTGTTCAAGCGCTTCATAGCGGAGCTTGCGCGCCGCAGTCTCAATGGAAAGCCGGTGTTCCTTTGCATATGCCGGCACATCAACGCGGACAAGCTGAAACGGAATGCCGTATCTTGCACAGAGATTTTCGCAGAATGCCGCATCGCGGTCCGCTTCTTCGCCGCGGATGCCGTGATGCACATGCACCGCGCGCAGATCAATTCCGAGCTGCTCCCGCAGCTGCCAAAGACAGAGCAGCAGCGCCGTACTGTCCGCGCCGCCCGAAAAAGCGACCGTACAGATGCCGGATGCCGGTCTGCCCGCACCTTCGAGCACTGCTTTGTGCAGCGTTTCCTGCGCGGTCATCATTCCGGCGGAGCCTCGCCCTGCTCCTTCGGGGAGAAGCGCGTGAACTGCGGATCCCAGATCATATTGATCGTGCCGGTGCTGCCGTGACGGTTCTTCGCGACAATGCACTCCACCTCGACCGGCGCATCGGTGCGCTCTTTCTGATAGTAGAAGTCATTGTAGAGGAACATGATGATATCGGCGTCCTGCTCAATCGAGCCCGATTCACGCAGGTCGGACATCATCGGGCGCTTATCGGTTCGGCTCTCAACGCCTCGGTTGAGCTGCGAAAGCAGCAGCACGGGGACATTGAGCTCCTTCGCCATCAGCTTGAGGTTACGGGTGATATCCGAGATGACCAGCACACGGTTATCCGATTTGAGCGGCGCATCCATGAGCTGCAGGTAGTCGATCACAACCATGCCGAGATTCTTGATTCTGCGGAGCTGCGCTTTCATCTGCGGCACCGTGATGCCCGTCGCCTCGGAGATCCGGAGATTGAGACGGCTCAGCACATCGGCGCTGCTCGCGATGCGGTTCCATTCCGCAGGCTCCATTCTGCCCGTGCGCAGCTTGTGCGCATTGACCAGCGCCTCGGTGGAAATCATACGGGATGCAAGCTGCTCCATGCCCATTTCGAGGGAGTAGATCGCGACTGCTCTGCCCGTTCGTCTCGCGACGTTCGTTGCAAGGTTCAGCGCGAACGATGTTTTACCCATACCCGGACGGGCTGCAAGGATTACAAGGTCGGAGTTGTTCATGCCGCCCGTGACCGCATCGAGCTCCGGATAGCCGGTTTTTGCACCGATATACTGTTCACGGTCGGGACCGGTGATCTTGCGCAGATAATCAAAGGTGGAAACAACAACATCGCGGATCGGCACAAGCCCGTGGACATCTCTGCCCTGCCGGATGTCATAGATCCGCTGCTCTGCGGAATCGAGCAAAGTCTGCGCCGATTCCGAGCCGACGGAAATCTCATGCAGCAGTTCTCTTGCGACGGTCGCAAGCTGCCGCGCACAGTAGCGCTCCGCAACGATCTTGCAATAGCTGACGATATTCTCCGCAGAGGGCACGCCCTCCATCAGGCTGCGCAGATAGTTTCTGCCCTCGTTCTCGTTCTCGAACACGCCCTCGCGGACGGCTTCGTGTACAACAACAACGGGGTCGAGCTGCTGCTGCTCCTCGCCGCCGCTCTGGAAGATCGAGAGCATCACATGAAAAAGCTGCTTGTGCTGCTCAAGATAAAAATGCTCCGGCCGGATATGCTCCAGCGCAACGGAGATCATTTCCGGATCGACTAAAATCGCGCCGAGAACCGCCTGCTCTGCTTCATCGCTGTGCGGAAGTGACTGCTCGGAAAAAGCATCGGAAAGACCCGAGAATCCGGCAGAATCAGCCATTTTCAGCCACCACGGAGACAGTGAACTTTGCGGAAATGCCGCTGTAGAGCTTTGCCTCCGCATTGTAATCGCCGGCATTCTTCATCTCGCTGCTGACAGAGAGCTTGCGCTTGTCAACCTCAAAGCCGAACTGCTCCTTGAGCGCATCCGCGACATTGCCGAGCGTCACGGCGCCAAAGAGCTTTCCGCCCTGTCCGCCCTTTGCGCGGACTGTCACCTTTTTGCCTTCGAGCTTTGCAGCCTGCTCCTTCGCCTCCTGCACGGCAACGTCAATCTTGTGCTGTGCAGATGCCTTCTGTCCGGCGAGCTTGTTCAGGTTTTCGTTTGTTGCTTCAACGGCAAGTCCCTTGCCGAGCAGGAAGTTCCGTGCATAGCCGTCCGAGACATTCTTGATCTCGCCCTTCTTGCCGGTTCCCTTGACATCCTGCAATAAAATGACTTTCATTGTTCGATCATCCTTTCAATTCAATTTCTGCGGTTTCTGATGCAGCGGGTGTATCCGCCCTGTTCAGCACCTCAACGAGCATTTCGCCGAGCTGAGCGAGCGTGCAGTCGGTGCGCTGCGCGGCTGCCATGATCTGGTGTCCGCCGCCGCCGAGCTGCTCCATAATGACCTGTACATTGACCTTTCCGAGCGAACGCGCCGAAATGCACACCTGATTGCCGCACGGGAACAGGACAAAGGATGCATCCACGCCCTCCACGCCGAGCAGCTCATCGGCTGCCTGCGAGGCAATCACGCGGATATCCGGCACCTGCTCTGTCGCAACGGAGATCGCATATCTGCCGTGGATCTTCGCATCGGAGACAAGCTTCGAGCGGTGCTGATAGGCTTCGAGCGATTCGGCAAACAGCGTCTTGACCGCAATCGGATCGGCGCCGCGCTCGCGCAGGAACGCCGCGACCTCAAAGGTATGTACGCCGGTCTGCATGACAAAATTCTTGGTATCGAGCATGATGCCGGACATCAGCGCTTCTGCGCAGAACTGCGGCATCTCCTCGCGCCAGTCGAAATACTGGATCATACCCGTGACAAGCTCCGCCGCCGAGGAGGCATGCGGATCATGCAGCTTGAGGGTTGTGTTATCAAGATAGTTGACCATCTGGCGGTGGTGGTCGATGACAACCACATGCCGCGCCTGACGGTACAGATCCACATCCTCGACAATATCCTTGCTGAACGTATCGACGATCACGAGCAGATCGGTATCGCGGATCTGCTGCCGCGCGGTCTCCGGCGTGATCATGCAGCCGGGCATTTCCTCCGCGATGCGGTCCGTCAGCAGCTTTGCAAGGGTTGTTTCGGTGCGGATGACAATATTAAACGGGATGCCGGTCTGCTCGGCGATGAATGCCACGCCGACCGCCGCACCGACCGCATCGAGATCGCTTGCGCGGTGCCCCATGATATAGACATGGGAGCTGTGGTTCATCAGGCGAAGCAGATCCTTCGCAATTGCGCGGTTTTTCGCTTTGTTCTTGTGCTCGATGCCCTGCGAAACGCCGCCGTAGAACGAAAAGCCGTTATCCGTTTTGACCGCAGCCTGATCGCCGCCTCTGCCCAGTGCCATATCCAGCGACTGCTGTGCAAAGCGCTCGTTCTGCTGCAAAGTCTCGCCGCTTCTGCCGACGCCGATGGACAGCGTCATTGAGATTCTGCCGCGCACCTTGATCTTGCGGACAGCATCAAGCAGCGGGAAGTGTGCGCGCTCCATTTCAAGGCAGTGGCGCGCTTCGGTCAGCACCATGAAGCGATCCTCATCGAGGTGGCAGAAGATGCTCTCCGTGCCCTCGAGCATTTTGTCAAACAGCGATTCGAGCGCTGCCAGCACAACGGCGCGTTCACTCTGCCGCGTGCCGCTGAACAGATCCTCATAGTTGTCAACATTGATGAGCAGGACGCACGGGCGCGTATCGAGATAGACCCGCCGCAGCGTCACATAGTTTGTGATATCCTCAAAGCTGAACAGCGTTGCATGTCCGTCCTTGCGCTCGTAATCCGTGCGCGAGACGCGGAACTGCCGGTCAAACATGCCGAGTTCCATAGATTCGCCGTCTGCAATCGCATCGGGGCGGAACGGCAGCACCGAGTGAAGCTGCAGACCGAACAGGTCACCGCCGCCGGCAATCTGCTCGGCAAACGCATCATTGTGCCAGATAATCGCATGATGCCGGTCCACCATGACAAGCGGCACCGGCATATACTCCGGCGCTGCCTGCATCGTGCGTTTGAGCAGCGTGTTCATCCGTGCAATGTAGCGGAGCGCATTTTTCCGCAGCAGCAGAATCTCATAGCTAAGCCAGCCCGCCGCGGCAAGAAACAGCAGCAGCGTCACCCAGAACAGCGCGCTCTGATACTGCGCATGCGCCATAATCAATGCAATCAGTCCGGCAAGCGCGAGCATACCGGAAGCCAGCATCAGCCGCCAGAGCTGCTTTTTCTGCATGCTATCACCCGCCTTTTTGTATACTCAGACATGTATGCGCTCAGACCTCCATAATAATCGGAAGGATCATCGGGGAACGCTTTGTCTTCTGGAAGATGTGATCGGAGAGCACATCGCGGAGCTTGCCCTTGAGCGCCGTCCAGTCGCGCAGCTCATTCGGTGCGCAGTGCTCGAGCGTCTCCGTGAGCAGCAGTCTTGCTTCATCCATGAGCTCCTCCGCCTCACGGACATAGACAAATCCGCGCGAGATCAGCTCCGGACCGGAAACGATCTCATTCTCCGCGCGGTCAATGCCGATGACGATGATGATGAGACCGTCCTGCGCGAGATGCTTTCTGTCCCGCAGCACGATCGAGCCGACATCGCCGACGCCGAGACCGTCCACGAGCACTCTGCCCGCAGGCGCCTGCCCGACGATCTTCATATCAATGCCGTTCGATTCGATGACATCGCCGATCTGACCGACGATGATATGATCTCTGTCCATGCCGAGCTCCATTGCGAGCTCTGCGTGCTTCTTCAGATGCTTATACTCGCCGTGCACCGGAATAAAATACTTCGGCTTTGTCAGCGAGAGCATCAGCTTGAGCTCCTCCTGGCAGGCGTGTCCGGAGACATGCACCTCATACATTCTCTCATAGACCACATGCGCGCCCGATTTCATCAGCTCATTGACGACGCGCGTCACATACTTCTCGTTGCCGGGGATCGGCGTTGCAGAGATGATGATGAAATCCTGCGGCGTGATATTGACCTTTTTGTGATCGCCCATTGCCATGCGCGTCAGTGCGGACATCGGTTCGCCCTGACTGCCGGTCGTGATCAGCACAATCTGCTCGGCGGAATAGCGGTTCATCAGGTCGATATCTATAATAGTATTCTCCTTGACATCGAGATATCCAAGCTCGCGCGCGATCGAAATGACATTGACCATGCTGCGTCCGAAGACGGCGACCTTTCTGCCGCAGCGCTCGGCGCAGTTGATGATCTGCTGCACTCTGTGGATGTTCGAGGAGAACGTCGCGATGATGATGCGCTTGCCCTCCGCCTCGGCAAAGAGCTTGTCAAAGGAGACGCCGACCTTGCGCTCTGTCGGGGTATAGCCCGGACGCTCGGCGTTTGTGGAATCCGCCATCAATGCGAGGACGCCGCGGCTGCCCAGCTCGCCGAATCTGCCGAGGTCGATGATGCCGCCGTTGATCGGGGAATAATCGACCTTGAAATCGCCCGTGTGGACGAGCACGCCCGCCGGTGTGTGGATCGCGAGACCGACTGCATCCGGAATCGAGTGGTTGACATGGATCAGCTCGACCGCCATGCAGCCCATGCGGATGGTCTTCCGCGGTGCCACGATGTTGAGATTGACCTTGCCGGTCAGCTGATGCTCCTTGAGCTTTGCCTCGACGAGTGCGAGCGTCAGGCGCGTGCCGTAAACCGGCGTGTTGACCTTTTTCAGCAGATATGCAAGTCCGCCGATGTGATCCTCGTGGCCGTGTGTCAGCACGATGCCGCGGAGTTTATCCGCGTTGCGTTCGATATAAGTGAAATCCGGAATGACGAGATCAACGCCGAGCATTTCGGCATCGGGGAAGGCAAGGCCGCAGTCAATGATGAACATATCATTGGCGCATTCGATCACGGTCATGTTCTTGCCGATCTCACCGAGGCCGCCCAGCGGAATGATCTTCACGGGGGTTTTTGCGCGCTGCTGCTTGCTTTCTTTCTGCGGTGCGCGCTGCACATTTGCCTGACGCGGTGCTTTCTCCTGCTTGCCGCCCTCGGCGTTTGCCTTTTTGGAGACAGCAGCCGGATTTTTCAGTACCTTCTCGGCTTTTTTGCGCTCCTGCTTCTCGAGCTTTTCGCTGACCAGTTCAAACTGGCTGATTTTTCTGCCGATTGCAGCGAGCGGGATGCCGCCTCTCTGTGATTTTCCCCGCGAGAATCCGCCCTTTCCGGAACGGTCTGTGTTTCTGTTCAAATGATTACTCCTCTCTGTCTGCGGGTCTCTCGCTGAGACCTGCCATAAAATTCAGGGTATATCCATACAGAATATAGTATACGCGAAATGATTAAAAAAGTCAAGTCTGCGCCCCTGCCGCCGGATGATTTTCGGAAACTCAAGCAAAAAACCGCTCGTTTCTGCTCGGATTTTGCCGCAGTCTGTAGATATTGGGAGTCTCCGGTCGGCAGTGCCGACATCCATTTTGCTAAAGGCATTTTCTTCGTTTGCTTGCCTTTTATCTTTAGTCCGATGTAAAATTCCGCTGGGCGCGGGGCGCGAATGCGAGGGAAAGAACCATAGAGAGAGGGAAGTCCTCGCTTGCGCTCGGGTCTCCCCTCTCACTAAGGTTCTCTCCCTCGCGCTCCCTCTTTCCTTATCCTCTCCTCTCTGGGGGCGTAAGCCATTCATTTGGCTTTGGTTGTATCTTAGAGCAGCACTTTTTTTGTAAAAGACCTACGCGCATACAAGCGGCTTATGTCAATTGAGTGGCTGATGCCCCAAGGGGGTCAAGGAATCAGGAAAAGGGAGCGCGAGGGAAAAACCTAAAGGGGATAGGGGGAATGTGAGCTCGCGAACCTTCCCCCTGTCCTCTTTGGGTTGTTCCCTCGCACTTGCGCCCCGCGCCCAGCGGAATCTAACATTCGGACAAAAGATAAAGAACAAGCAAACAAATAAAAAACAATTGCGCCCAGTAAAAATAAACATTCGGACAAAAGATAAAGGACAAGAAAACTACAACCGCACCATTCGCGCCCAGTGGAATTTAACATTTGAACGAAAGATAAAAAACAAGCAAACAAAGCCGAACCATTCGCCCAAAAACTAAAATCAAACCTTCGGACAAAGGATAAGAACATTAACACAAAATATGCCTTTAGCAATTTGAATGTCACCACCGCCGACTGCGCCGTTTTGTGCAGAGTGACGGGATTTGACAGGCAGTCTATATCGGAATTGCGAATTCTTGAAACTATATTGCTGAAATATAGGATGATTAAACCAAACCTGTCTCATTAAGATTGATGATTCTGCCGATAATTACTTTACGGAACTGCAGCATTCCCGTGTTTTCGCGGAAATTATCAAAAATCGTTTGACAGTGCGCTTTTTTCTGTATATAATATGAACAGATGCAGCAGACAGAAGACTGCATCCAGCCAGATTTTTAGGGGAGAAAATATGAAAAAACAAAAACATTTTGCCGTCCTGACGGCACTCGCAACCGCAGCCGCATCGCTTTCCGTGATGACCGGCATCCACGCTGCCGCAGCAGGCGGCGCCGGCGGCTTTACTTGGGAGAAAACCAGCGGCTATCAGGAAGGCACCGATTCCGTCACCGACGGAAACAACCAGACCGTTGTCAAGTTCACGGACGCTGACAACGGCGACAACACCGCGGGCTTCTGCACCCAGAACGGTGACGGCTGGGACTGGTCCGATTACACGCAGCTTTCGTTTACGCTCAAAAATGACTGCACAAGCAACATCAACTTTGCACTGGCGCTCGGCACCGGCGCGGACTGGGCATGGTATCAGTCCACCTCGAACACCACCGTTGAGGCGGGCAAATCCGTTGATCTGACCTACTACCTCAAATCCGAGGAGTGGGCGTATAACGGCACCGAGGATCCTTCGGCGCTCGCGGATGTCTTCGCAGTCCACCGCATCAATATGATGGTCATGCCGGTCTACGGCGCATCGACTGTCTCCGGTTCGGTCACGGTTTCCGATCTCAAGCTCAGCGGCAGCGCGGCTGCGTCTGTCGAGCCGAAAAACGGCTTTTATGTAGACGGCAGCGTCCTGCGCGATGCAAACCAAAATCCGTTTATCATGCGCGGCACGAACTACGCCTATACATGGTACAGCTGGGACGGCAAAACCGAAGCCGCCCTCAAAGAAATCGCAGGCTACGGCGCAAATGTTGTCCGCATTGTGCTCGGCGACGGCGACCAGTACACGAAGAATACATCCGGCGAGATCGCAAACCTGATTCAGCTCTGCGAGAAGAACAAGCTCGTTGCCGTGTTTGAAGTCCATGACGCAACCGGCAAAAACGAGACACAGCCGCTGCTCAACGCGGCAAAGTATTTCGCGAATGATATCGCTTCGGCGCTCAAGGGTCACGAGGATACGGTGATTATCAACATTGCGAACGAGTGGCAGGGCACGGCAAACGATTCCGCATGGCAGGCGGCATATATCGACGCGGTCAAGATCATCCGCGATGCCGGTCTCAAGCACTGCATCATGTGCGATGCCGGCGGCTGGGGTCAGACCGCGACAACCGTCATCAACGGCGGCGCGGCGGTGCTCGCTGCCGATCCGGAGCACAATACCATGTTCTCCGTCCACATGTACGGCTACGCAGGCGGCTCCCAGAGCATGATCAAAAATATCATGGACAGCATGATCACCCGCGAGCTTTGCCTTGTCATCGGTGAGTTCGGCTACAAGCACTCCGACGGCGATGTGGACGAGGGCTACATCATGGAATACGCGCAGAAAACCGGCACCGGCTGGATGGCATGGAGCTGGTACGGCAACGGCAGCCCTGTTGAGTATCTCGATATGAGCAATGCAAATGCAGGCGGCTCGCTCTCCCGCGACTGGGGCGAGGTCATCATCAACGGCAAGAACGGCTGGAAGGAAACCGGAAAGCCCTGCTCCGTCTTCACCGGAGAAAAGCCGCAGACCACCACGCCTGCCGTGACAACCACAACGGTTCTCACCACCACAACCACCACAATCCTCACCACCACAACCGCCGCTGAAACCACCACCACAACAACATCCCTGATGACCACAACCCTCACCACGGAGACCACCGCTGAACCGGCAGAGACCATGTTCGGTGATGTCAACGAGAGCGGCAAGGTCGATGTTTCCGATGCGGTGCTGCTCGCACGCTTCGCCGCAGAGGATCAGAAAGCGCTCATCTCTGCGCAGGGCAAGAAAAATGCCGATGTCAACCACAACGGCATGCCCGATCAGAACGATGTCATCGTGATCCTTCAGTATATTGCGAAAATTATTTCGGATTTCTGATGTGGTCAACCTTTCATACAGAGCAGACAGCCCCGACGTCACTCCCGTCGGGGCTGTCTGTTTGCAGGCGGGAAAAATGCCCGTCCGCACGCCTCTGCTGCCGGTAAAAATACGGGAATACCACGCACATTCCCGACATCCTGTGCACAAACGCTTGATTCCGGCAGAAGCTTGTGCTATGATAATCCCGATGGAGGGTCTCCATAACCTCTGCCATCATCCTTACAAAGCAATGCTGCGCGGTTCGTTCTCATCCAGCCGCGCAGCATTGCTTTTTCCGCAAAATCAAGACTTCTTCCGGTATAATTCCGACAACTCCGCCGCGAATTATTGACTTTCTCCGCCGCTTGTGCTAGAATGTGAAACAAGGAAAGCAATGGGGCTGTTCCGTCTGAAAGAAAGGCGGAACAGCCTTGTTTTTTTGCGGAAAGGAGGAGGAAAATGAAACTGCAGATACTGGTCGCAGATTCCGGTGAACGCACCGGCAATCATTTGAATCGTCTCTTTTCCGTACTGGAGGATACCGAATATACAATCAGCCAGTACACGACAAACCTCAATGACGCGGTTCGTCTGGTGCTGAGCCGGAAATTCGATATTCTCCTCTGCATCAACCGCGCACCGGAATTTATCGCGGCAAAGCTGCTGCGCCTGACCGGCACTGCGGAAAACAGAACCCCTGCAATCATCATCAGTGAACAGGATGACTCCCAGATGCGGCACTGCTCAAGGAGATCAAGGAAGTCCGCCGCGAGCGCCTGACCGCTTACAAGAACGCAAAGCTGACCTCGGAATATCACGAGGGACGCGGCGTCTGGCAGATCAAGTGCGACATCGCACTGCCCTGCGCTACGCAGAATGAGCTGACGCTCGAGGATGCAAAGCTACTCAAGGAAAACGGCTGCATCGCGGTCTGCGAGGGCGCAAACATGCCGACCACCGAGGATGCAACCAAGTTCCTGCAGGAGAACGGCATCCTGTTCATTCCGGGCTACGGCATGGCGGTTGCGCAGGCGCAGCACAGCGTCAAGGAGCTTGCGGATAAGCTTGAGGAGAACGGCGCAGAGGTCAGCTTTGCGATTCATCCGGTTGCGGGACGCATGCCCGGACACATGAACGTGCTGCTGGCTGAGGCGAATGTCCCCTATGAGCAGCTCAAGACTGCGGACGAAATGAATCCGCAGATGCCGAATACCGATGTCGCAATCGTCATCGGTGCAAATGACGTTGTCAACCCCTCGGCGCAGACGGACGAATCCTCGCCGCTCTACGGCATGCCGATCATCAACGCCTATGAGGCGCGCACGGTATTCGTGCTCAAGCGCGGCAAGGGCGCGGGCTTCTCCGGCGTGGAGAATCCGCTGTTCACAAATGACAACACCGTCATGATCTACGGCGACGCGAAACAGACCGTCTCGCAGCTTGTCAGCGAATTTGAGGACAGCTGATCGCCGAAAATATCGTATAAATCCTGCATAAATTTATACCGAATACCAAAATGCAAAAAAAGGCTTGACAAAACTTTCACAATGTGCTATACTGTCATCAGAACAGCAAAGGGGCTGCGGAGAACAAAGATCTCCGCAGCCTTTTTGTTTTTCCAAAGCGCTTTGAAAATCCAAATGAAACGCACAATGGGGTGCATGATGCTGATTTTTCCGGCACATGCGCCCTTTTTCGTTTCTCACAAAGGAGAGATTTCTATGGCAAACGATATCCTGCAGGCGGTGGACAGCGAGGTCTTTGCGATCTGGTTCCTCATCGGCGCCGCACTGGTATTCTTCATGCAGGCAGGCTTTGCGATGGTCGAAACAGGCTTTACCCGCGCAAAAAATGCTGCAAATATTATCATGAAAAACCTCATGGATTTCTGCATCGGCACCCCGATGTTCATTCTGATCGGCTTCGGGCTGTTCATGGGTGAGGACCTGCTGGGCTTCATCGGCAAGCCGGGCTTCGATGTGTTCACTGCTTACGAAAATTTCGACTGGTCGAACTTCGTGTTCAATCTGGTGTTCTGCGCAACCGCCGCGACAATCGTTTCCGGCGCGATGGCAGAGCGCTGCAAGTTCCTCTCGTACTGCATCTACTCCGGCGTCATCAGCGCGCTGGTCTATCCGGTTGAGGCGCACTGGATCTGGGGCGGCGGCTGGCTCTCGCAGCTCGGCTTCCACGATTTTGCAGGCTCCTGCGCAATCCACATGGTCGGCGGCATTGCTGCTCTGATCGGCGCAAAAATCCTCGGCCCGCGCATCGGCAAGTTCACGAAAAATTCTGACGGCAAGGTTCAGCCGAATGCAATCCCCGGCCATAACCTGACGCTCGGCGCACTCGGATGTTTCATCCTCTGGTTCGGCTGGTACGGCTTCAACGGTGCGGCATGTACAAGCACCGGACAGCTCGCCTCGGTGTTCGTCACTACAACGGTTGCACCGGCAATCGCAACCGTCACCTGCATGATCTTCACATGGGTGAAATACGGCAAGCCTGATGTCTCGATGTGCCTGAATGCTTCGCTCGCAGGTCTCGTCGGCATCACGGCGGGATGTGACGTCATGGATGTCGCCGGCGCTTCGGTTGTCGGCATCGTCTCCGGACTGCTCGTCTGCTTCGGCGTCTGGCTGCTCGATTACGTGCTGCACATCGACGATCCGGTCGGTGCGGTCGCTGTCCACATGATGAACGGCATCTGGGGCACGATTGCGGTCGGTCTGTTCGCAACAACCTCTGTCCCCGGCAATGATACATTCAGCGGTCTGTTCTACGGCGGCGGATTTGATCTGCTCGGCAAGCAGCTGCTCGGATTTGTAACGGTCGCGGCATGGGCGGCGGTCATGATGACAATCGTTTTCCTCACAATCAAGCACACGATCGGTCTGCGCGCTTCGGAGCAGGAGGAAATCCTCGGCATGGATGCCGCAGAACACGGTCTGGTCAGTTCCTACGCAGATTTTGCGCCTGCTATGGGTGAGGCTGCTATGGCTGGTTATCCCGAGCACGGCGAGCTTGTGGAAAAGCCTGCATCTGCTGTTCCGGCTGACAGCGTGACAGCAACACCGGCACCGGATGCATCGCACCCGAAGATGACCAAGATCGCGGTGGTGTTCAATCAGGAGAAGCTGCACCACTTCATTCACGCGATGGAGCGCATCGGCATCACCGGCGTGACGGTCACAAATGTCATGGGCTGCGGCATCCAGAAATCCAATAGCTATTACCGCGGCGCGAAGATGAGCGCTACGCTGCATCCGAAGATCAAGGCGGAGATTGTTGTCTGCAAGGTGCCGGTCGAGACAGTCATCAAGACAGCACGCGAGGTGCTGTATACCGGTCAGGTCGGCGACGGCAAAATCTTTACCTATCCGGTGGAACAGGTCGTCAAGGTGCGTACCGGCTCTGTGGACTATGATGCACTGCAGAGCGAGGAGCTGCCGGAAACCAACTAAGCCTTCTTCCTACATCTCATTTCCTTACAAAACGACAAGGGCACGATCGGTTGATCGTGCCTTTGCCGTATATATATCCGCTCCCTGCACAACGCTGATGAAATCGGTATCTCCGATGGATCAAAAATTGGGCTCCGCCCCATCAATGCCAACAACTTAAGATGTTGCGTTTCCCAGTGAATTGCGCTGCAATTCACTTAGGGGCGCCCTCTATCGCAGGGCGCCCCTCTCCGAAAAACGATCCACCGGATCGTTTTATCGGATTCACCCCTGCGGAGCTCCTA
>JAFWUX010000100.1 GCA_017523995.1 Oscillospiraceae bacterium
ATCGCAGGCGCCCAAGCCCCCGAGCTCTTACTACGCTAAGAGATTTCGCTCGTTGCGACGAGCGACAAGGGCTCTGCCCTTGACCCGCAAACTTTTGAAAAAGTTTGATCAAAACTTTCGTCTTGGATGAGCACATGTAAGAAAGCCGCTCCCATTTACGCTTGATAGGAGCGGCTTCGTTCTATTTCAGTATAAACATGGGGTCTGGGGTCAATGACCCCAGCAGGGGCTTGGGGACGGAGTCCCCATTATAGATCCATCGGAGATACCGTTGGAGACACCTCCCCGCAGCAGGATTCCGGCATTTCAACGGTGAACAGCACGCCGGTTCCGGTGTTTTCGATGCGGTAGGGCATGTGATAGAGATCGAGGATCGTCGCGGTGATATAGAGCCCGAGTCCGCTGCTGTGTTTTGCCGCGGGATCGGCACGGTAGAACGCTTCAAACACATGCGGCAGATGCTCCGGTGCGATCTGTGCAGGCGTGTTTTCGACTGTCAGAACGGCGCCGGATTCCGTCTTTTGCAGCCGCACGCGGACATCGCCCTGCGCCGGCGTATGCGTGACCGCATTCCCGAGGATATTGCCGAGCGCCTTTTTCAGCAGCATCGGTTCGGCGTGCACGGACAGCTCCGGCGCAATCTCTGCATGGAACGTGATCGCGTTTTCCTCGGCATATGCCGCATGATCCGCGGTCAGTTCGTGCAGTGCCGCGCTCAGATTCATTTCCGGCGCGGGTCCTGCATCGGTCATGTCCAGATGCGACACCAGCAGAATCTCGCGGATAAAATCATTGAGCGACTGCATGATCTCCGCACAGCGCGCGAGATATTTCCCGTGATCGCGGTAGACACCGATGTTTGCCTGCATACCCTCGAGCTGCCCGATCACAACGGCAACCGGCGTTTTCAGCTCATGGGTCACGCCGGAGAGAAACAGCATCCTGCGGCGTTCGCGCTCCTTTTCGATTGCGATTTCATCCTGCAGTGTCTGATTGCGTTCATTGAGCTCTTTGAGCGCCGCCTGCAGCTTATCGGAGAGCAGGTTCAGATTGCCGGAGAGCGTGCCGATCTCATCCTCGCGGACATCCGGACAGTACCAGCTGAAATCGAGCTCTGCCATGTGCTTTGCAATCCTGCTGACTCTGCGAATCGGCTGCACCGCCCAATAGGAGAACAGCTTTGCAAACAGCAGCGAGAGCAGCAGCGTGATGCACAGGATGAACGGCGCACACCGCCCGAATACATGCACGAACTGTACCGTGCGCCGGAGATCGTCCGGAACAAACAGGAAGTATTCGGTGCTGTCGCCTGCAAAGCGGAAGGGATATTCTGTGCCAGAATCCGCGATGCGCGTTCCGGTGCGCTGCAGCGTATAGGGATTGAGCACGATGCGGTCAGCCGTGAGCAGAGAAAGTTCGGTTCCGCTCGCGCTTTCAAATTCGCGCAGGAAGGATGCGGCATCGTCCGGCGTACATGTTCGCAGATTGCCGACCAGTTCTTCTGATCTGCGCTGCAGCTGCCGTTCCGTCAGGATGAACCCCGCGTCCGGCAGAAACAGCAGAATCAGCAGCATGCCGCAGAACCCGACAATGGCGGAAACCAGAATAAAAATCGCAAATGCTCTGCGTGTCAGCGAGTTCATTTTGCCTGCCCCGCTGTCATCCGGTAGCCGACACCGCGCACGGTCTCGATGCAGCAGGCATCGCCGAGCTTTTTGCGCAGATTTTTCATATGCGTATCCACAATGCGGGTGTCGCCGTAGTAGTCATATCCCCAGAGCTTCTGCAGCAGATGCGTCCGCGTGACAACATCGCCTGCAGCGCGCACCAGCTCCAGCAGAATTTCGTATTCGCGCAGTGTCAGCTCACAGACTGCGCCGTCCGCGGTGACCTGATAGGAATTGCTGTTGACAGTCACGCCGCCGATCTGCCATGATTCGGGCTCCTGCTTCCGGCTGCGGCGCAGCACCGCTTCGACCTTTTTGATCAGCAGCGGCATGGAAACGGGCTTTGTGATGTATTCGTCGATGTCCAGCTCATAGCCTTTGAGCTGATGTGCTTCATCGCCGAGCGCTGTCAGCATGATGACCGGTACATCATTTTGCTTTCTGAGCTCAGCGCAGAGCGAAAAGCCGTCCGTTCCGCCGGGCAGCATGACATCGAGCAGAAACAGATCGAATGCAGTTTCCGCAGCAAGCGTGCGAGCGGTCTCCGCGCTGTCCGCTGCCTTGACACTGTGTCCGGCGTGCGACAGAAAGGTTGTCAGCAGCTCCTGAAAATCCGGATTATCCTCCACAACAAGTATGTTTGCCGTATGAATCACTCCTTCTCCGCAATTATATCATATTCTCCGCTAAAAAGCAAGACGAGAGTGAGCGCGGAAAGAATTAGAAATGAGAAATGAGAAAAGAGAAATTGCGGTATGCGCTTCGCGCATGGATTTATAAATAGTGAGGAGATAGGAGTGAGAAGTGAGGAGTTGCGGTATGCGCTTCGCGCATGATCTTAATAAATGGTTCTCCGGCAGCTATGGAAAATCAGATGCAGGCACAGCCAACTTTGATTGATGCATAAACACAAGATGAAACCAGCAAACACAAAACAGACCTTTAGCAATATGGAAGCGGGCACTGCCCGCGCAAATTGGAGGCCGGCCTTGCCGGCAGATTGACTTTCAGCAGGATTTCATGTATAATATGAATATATGAGCAATGATATGCAGGTGATGATCGCGAAAGGATAACCGACAGTACCTTTTGCAGCCGGAGAAAGGAGCCGCAATGCAGGAACAGTTTGATCTGCAGAATTATCTGATCGAGGGCGTGGAGGGCGTTGTTTCCGAGGCAATTCGGGCGACGCTCAGGAATCCGCGGGAGAGCGCTTTTCTGCTGAAATTCGCAGCCGCAAGCCGCGCGGCATCAAAAAAACGCCGCATCGCAGAGGATAACGGCGAGCACATCCCGCCGTTCCTGATCGCAAGTATCACGAGCAAGTGCAATCTGCACTGTGCGGGCTGCTATTCCCGATGCAGCCATGCAACCACCGATGCGGAGCCTGTCCGGCAGCTTTCCGCCGCGGAATGGCTCCGGATCTTTGAGGAGGCGGATGAACTCGGCATCAGCTTTATCCTGCTGGCAGGCGGCGAGCCGATGCTCCGGTATGATGTCATCGAAGCGGCAGGCAGACTGCCGAACATCCTGTTCCCGATCTTCACGAACGGTACATATCTCGGCACGCGCGCGTTTGACCTGTTCGATCAGTGCCGGAACCTGATCCCGATCATGAGCATTGAGGGCGGCAGGGAGATCACCGATGCAAGGCGCGGCGAAGGCATTTATGACAAGCTGCTCGGCAATATGGAGGAATTCCGCACGCGCCGCCTGATCTTCGGCGCATCCGTCACGGTGACAACGCAGAATGTCCGCGAGGTGACCTCACAGGAATTTCTCGGCAGCCTTTCCGAACGGGGCTGCAAGGCGGTGATCTTTGTGGAGTATGTCCCCGTGACGGCGGAGAGTCAGCCGCTTGCCCCGACGGACACCGAACGTGCATACCTCATGGATGCGATCGCAAAGCTGCGCGAGGAGCATCCCGAGATGGTGTATCTCGCGTTTCCGGGCGATGAAAAAAGCTCCGGCGGATGCGTCGCGGCAGGCAGGGGATTCTTCCACATCAATTCGCACGGCGGCGCGGAGCCATGTCCGTTCTCGCCCTATTCCGATGTCAATATCAAGGACAGCTCGCTGCGGGAGGCGATGCATTCACCGCTGTTTACGGCGCTCCGGAGCGGCGATCTGCTGCTTGACGATCACGCAGGCGGCTGTGTCCTCTATGAAAAGCGCGCAATGGTCGAAGCGCTGATCGCCGGAACGCAGAGCTGAACGATGGAACAGATCATCATTCATGTGGATATGGATGCGTTTTACGCTTCGGTGGAGATTCGCGACAATCCTGCGCTGCGCGGGAAACCGCTGATCATCGGTGCAATGCCGAATGAACGCGGTGTTGTCGCGACATGCAGCTATGAAGCGCGGAAATACGGTGTCCGCTCCGCAATGAACATCAAGGATGCCTACCGCCTTTGTCCGAACGGGATATATCTGCGGCCGGATTTTGAAAAATACAAGGCGGTTTCGGAGCAGCTCCACCGCATCTGGAATACCTATTCCACCGCCTCGGAGACCGTTGCGCTGGATGAAGCCTATCTTGATGTGACGGAGACAGCGGGCAGCTTTGCGGCAGCGCGGGAGATCGCGCAGACGATCAAGCGGCGGACAAAAGCAGAACTCGGGCTGAGCTGTTCGGTCGGGCTTGCGTATTCCAAAACGGCGGCAAAAACCGCGAGCGAGGAGAAAAAGCCGGACGGTTATTTCGAGATTCTGACCGCGCAGGATTTTGTCAGCCTGATAATCGACCGCGATGTGCGGACGCTGTATACCGTCGGGGCTAAGACGGCGGAGAAACTCGCCAGAGCCGGCATTCATACGGTGCGCGATCTGCGGGACAGAAAGGATGCTGTCATCCGGCTGCTCGGCAAGCACGGCCGCGCCCTTGTCAGAATGACATACGGCATGGATGACCGCGCCGTGGTTCCGCGTAAGCCGGAGAATGCAAAGTCCATCAGCAGAGAGATCACCTTTCAGGCGAATGTCGCAGATTACGATCTGCTGCGGGATGTGCTGCTGCTTCTGGCGCTGTGTGTGGATGAACGTGCAAAGCGATACGGTCTGCACGGGGGCGGCGTTGTGCTGAAGCTCACCTATGCGGATATGAGAAGCATCACCCGCTCGAGACATGCGGAAAACTGCGACAGTCCGGTCGCGATTTATCAGGAAGCCGTCCGGATGCTGGATGCGCTCCCGCAGAAAACAGTCCGCCTGATCGGTGTCGGCATCTATGATCTTTCCGGCGGCGAGGGGCGGCAGCTCTGCTTTGCGGATATCCTGCAGGCGCAGGAGGCAGAGCAGGAACAGCAGCTCCGTCAGGCGCTGGAGCAGCTGCAGCTCCGGTATCATCTGGATTTTGCAGGCAATCTCGATAAGATTTACCGCCTGCAGATTCTGCACAAAACCGTGGAATATATGCGCAGGCATAAATCATAACAGAAAGGATGTATTTACATGGAAATCAAAGCAGTCAAGTTCAGAACGGACGGGTTCTATACCCAGCCGTTCGTCATGGGCGGCGAGGACGGTCCGGAGAAATATGATCCGAATATCCGTTACCGCGGCAGGTTTGTATGTTCGATCTGCGGATATGTTTACGATCCGGCACGGATTTCAGGAGGAGAAATATGATGTTGATATCGAAGCAGGATACGCAGAATACCGATGCTTTACTGACTGAATTTGAACAGCAGCTTCCTTTTGCACTGCCGGAGGCATACAGACAGTTTCTGCTGAAATATAACGGCGGCGATACGCCGGAAACCCGATTCAAAAGCGGCAAAATATCATCGGATGTGCGTTATTTTTACGGTCTGGGCAATGTCGGATACGATCTGCAGAAAATTGTTGATCTGGACGAATTTCTTGCAGCAGGGATCCTGCCGGCAGCGCGGGATTCCTTCGGCAATTATATTGCGCTCTGTTTTTCTGCGGGTCATGCGGGAACGGTTGTGTTCTGCGATCATGAAAAAGGGTATCAGGCGACTGAAATCGCGCAGAGCTTTCCGGAGTTTGCCGCCCTTTGCAAGAGCAAAAAAATCAAGCCCGTCCGAACGATGGAAGAACGAGAGCGTGATCTGATCGCAAACGGCTTCGGCGATATGCTTGATGACGGACTGCGAAAATGCTGGCAGGAAGAAATTGACCTGTACGGCAATATCCATCAGGAGAAAGTCATATTCGACTGATCTTCCGCCGCCCCGTGGGAAACGGGGCGGCTTTTTTATGCAATACGAACGGTATAGTTTTGCAGGTGACAGCGCGCTTTCTGATACAAAAAGTATTGATTCGGCATCGGCAGAATACACAAATTTTTGAGCTTCGATTTGTGCATGAATGCCATGCTGTCCTGCGCAGAATGCACGATGTGAATGTTTGACAATAAATGATAACCGTTCGCAATTTTTGGTCAGTTCAAATAAATAATATTCTGCATTCGCTGTGATGAGATTTTTGCATGATTTGACAAGAATCCTGATTTCTCTGCGGCAAAATCTGATTTAACAATCGCAAAATCAACGCAGAATCGCAATTTTGATCGCCTGTGTGCACAAAAAGACACTTTTGCTTTGTTTGTTATTCCCATTGACTTTTTGTATTATATAAAGTATAATTAACAATGCGTAATATTATAATCGCGCAGTATGCTTTTATAATTGTATGATATACAGCATTGAAGGAGGAGTCGGATTGAGAATGATGACACACAGAATTGCATATGCAGATGCAGAAAGGAGAATGGTATGAAACCGCTGAAAAAGAAGCTGCAAAAGCCGCTGGTGACAGCGCTTGCTGCGGTCGGGACTTCGGCGGCGGTCGTTTCGGCTGTTGTTATGGCTGCAAGAACGATCGGCGCACCGAGCTCGAACCCGTGGGATTACACGCTGTATGCGTTTGACACCGGCGAAGAAGCACTCAAAAGCAATGCGGAGATGCTCCGCGCGGACGGCGATGTCCGGTCGGCGGGCGGTGCTGCATTCGGGACAGGCGAGACCGAGATCACCGGAAATCTGGTGCTCGGCGGAAAGGTGCAGTCCGGAAAGGGCACGCTCAGCTTCGGCAGGCTGACAGAGGATGCAAAGCCGCTTGCGGTCAATCAGGTGTTCAGCGAGGTGTTCAGCGCCGCAACCGCAAACAGCGAACCGCTTTACACCGACAGCATCACCGATCAGAACCGGACGGTCGATCAGCCGGTGATCGGTGAGAACGAGCTGACGGTGCAGATTCGCCGGAACAATACCCCCGAGAGCGGTCAGCCGGAAACAACGGATTACAAATCCGGCGCATTCGGTGCGGCGTTCATGGCGGATGTCTACAACCGTCCGGAGGAGTGGCAGCAGGTGCTTCCGTTCCTTTATGAGAACGGCGCGCTGCCGGAAAAGGATCTTGCGGCACTCGGCGCGGCGAGCGCGTTTCTGCCGGTTGACGGCGCATCTGCGGCGGAGGGCTGGAAAAACGCCGACCGTCTGCCGGAGGATGTGTTCGGCAATCATCTTTCCGCAGATGACATTCCGGATTACATCAAAACAATCCGGAACGAGAGTCCGGTTTTTGATATCTGCCGGGATTCGGAAAATCTGGTGATGATTGATGCTGACAGCGGCAGAGAAACAGTCAATCCGGCGGAGGCTGCGGATGCACAGAGCATGATCGTCTCCGGCGGCAATTTTGCGCTGGACGGCAATTATGAAAATCTCGAGGAGATCCGCTTCAACAACTGGGGCGGCGCACAGCTTCACGGTTCCTATCCGAACCTGAAATACATCTATATGCCGACATGGGGCAATCTGAATCTTGCCGGTGACTTCCCGTCGCTGGAATGCGTTTACCTCAACGGCGGTCAGATTCTGCTCGGCACGGGCAGCGAGGGATTCTCCGCGGACAATGCGACGATCCTCGCAGATCACGGCACGGTGATCCTTTATACGGCAAAGGATTTTGACCTGCAAGACAGCCGTGTGCTCTCGCTGAATCATATCGTGCTGCGCGGCGCGGGCAGAGACAGCGAAGGTTCTGCGTTCCGCGCAGAGAACACGCTCTTTGCAACGTGCGGAACAATCGCCTTTGAGGATATGCACGATATCAACACGGAGACTTACGGCAACCTGCCGGTGTTCTATGCGGAAAAGCCGATCTCTGTTGTCAATTCCGAGATCGACATGCTGCAGGGCTGCTTCCTTTCGCAGACCGGTTCGATGGTGCTGACCGAAAGCGACATCGGCACGCTGCGCGGCTTCCTGTTCGCGCCGGAGGGCATCAATGAGCAGGCGCTGAATTCGGCGGCATATGTCTATATCAACACCTACAGCTACAATTTACAGCCGGAGATCCGCTCGCTGAATACACAGCAGAGCGGCATCTGGAAGAAGGGCACTGTCCGGAGCCTGCAGGAGGCGCGGTTCCCTGTCGCGCTTGCAGAGAGCGTGACCGATATCAGCGGATTCCTTTCGGACAGCATCTCGCTCAAAAATGATGACGGCGAATACGCGGAGACCTATTCCTATAAAGGTGCGGCTGCGAATGCCGGTGTCCTGACGCTGGATTCTGCGCTGATCGCAGAGGGCGACCTCACGGTCACGGCGGATGCGCTGAAAGGCGGCAGCGATTCCGATGCGCTGATTGTTTCGCGCTCCGGCAATGTGACGCTGAACATCAGCGAGATGATCGACTGGACGGGCATTATCTTTGCACCGAACGGCAAGGTCACGCTGAACGGTTCCGGCACGCTGCGCGGCAGAATCTTCGCGCAGGAGATCGAGATCACCTCGGAGTCGCTGAACGTGCTCGGCGGCAGTCCGGATATGGCAGCGCTCGGCTTTACAAAGCCCGCAGCGACCACCTCCACCACACCGGCAGTCACAACAAAGCCGGTTACAACCGCGCCGGAAACGGATATCCCAACCACCGAACCGACAACGGATACAACGGAGGCGGTCACAACCACAACAACTGTCCCGACAACCGCACCGGTGACCACGGATCCGGAGCCGGTCACAACGGTTTCGACCAGAACCACACCGGCTTATACACAGGCGAAATACGAATACGATAAGCTGGGACGTCTGACCAAGGTCATCTACGATGAGAAGAATTATATGGAATACACCTATGATGCAAACGGCAATATCACAGAAGTGAAAAAGACAACGAACGGTATCACAAAGGAGTAAGAGGTAGTTTCATGCGTAACATTACGAATAAAATTATCAGCTGTGCGCTCTCTGTATTTATGCTGGGTGAGGTGTTCATCCAGAATGCAGAACCGTTCCTGCGCCTTCCGCTGACGGTTTCGGCGGAGGAGATCAGTGCGGCTGCGGATGCAGAAAATGCGGATGCAGAAAATACTGCGGAAGCAGCACAGCAGGCAGAGACAGAGGCGCAGCCCGCACCGGAGCAGGATGCGGCGGAGCCGGAGGAGACTGCCGAAGAAGAACCCGCAGTCGAATACGAGGATCTGGTAATCTCGGGCACCACCGAGACGATCACAGTGCCGAGAGAGGTCGGCAATCTGACAATTTCCGGCAGAAATTCATCGCTGGTACTGCCGGAACAGAACAGCAACCTGACGGTTCACGGCAATGTGGAGATGACGAACGGTGCAACGCTGACGATCGACAAGGGCTCGCTGACCTGCGAGGATTTCACGATCGCGGACGGCTACTACGGCGTCACAGTGCATATGCAGAATGCGAACAGCCGCCTGACGGTCAACGGCAACTTCACCCACAAATCCGGCACCATGTCTTCCTATTCCATGAAGGAGGGCGTGATCGCCGTCAAGGGCGATTTTGTCTCCCAGACGAGTGCGTTCAGTCCGGCTTCGGATGTAACCGTCATCCTGAACGGCGCGGATGCGCAGAAGGTGACGATGTCCGAGGGCAGATTCAGCACGCTGGAAATCCGCAACAGCTCCGAGGAGGGCGTCTATTCGGATTATCCGATTCCGGCTGAAAGGTTCACCGGCAATCTCGCTCAGCTCCATATCGGCATCGGCGGCGAATGCAGCCTGAAGCTGACCGCGGATCAGGAGATCGAAGGCGACTATATGCTTTCCTCCGGCGAGCTCGATCTGAACGGTCACACGCTGACAGTCGGCGGAAACCTGATCCACGCGGGCGGTGCGGTCAATCTGCACGGCGGCACGCTCCATGTCAAAGGTGATTACCTGATGGCGTGCCCGAAGCTCAATACAGAGCCCGTTGTCTATGATCAGGGCAGCGAGGGCTCGCTCATCATGACAGACGAGAACGATGCGCTCAATATCGACGGCGATCTGATCGTCCGCATCAAGCGCGCACAGACGGAGATCACCGCCGGTACCATGACGGTCAAGGGCGATCTTTCAATCAACAGAGCCAAGTGCAGTGAGTTCCGGACAAGCGGCACGCACAAGACCGTGCTGGCCGGCGAAACTTCGCACAGCATCACCGGCGAGAACGCAGCATTCTATTTTGCAAATCTTGCGCTCGGCAGTGAGACGCTGACCGCCTGCAACAGTTGCCATGTCACCGGCACGCTCTCCGGCGAAGGCTGCACGATGGAAAGCGGCAGCGTGACGCTTGACAGAGGCGCTGCTGTTCCCGCGGCATTCGGCGGCAATGTGTTATTCAGCTATAATTATATACTGGCACAGGATATGCACATCAAGGGCAATGCTGCAACATCGCTGCACAACTCATCGGCGGTTCAGAATATGATCCCGAAAGGCTATACGCTTACCGTTGACGGCGATTTTACAGTCAACAGATCGCTCAACTTCGGCGGCATCCTGAATGTCGGCGGCAATCTGACCGCCGGAAATAATGACGGAACGCTGACACTGAACGATGCAGATGCACAGACAAATGTCAAGGGCAGTCTTTCGTTCAATGCCGGTCAGTATAACTCGGTCACGGTCAACAAGGGCAGGCTGACGGTCGGCGGTGATCTGACGGTCGAGAAGGCGGCTGTTTCGGTCGGCACAGCGGGTGTTCTGGAGCTGAACGGCACCAAACAGCAGACGCTTAAGATTTTGAACACGAACAGCCTGATTAACAATGCGGTGTTCAGCAACACCAGCAAAGAGGGCATCCTGATCGTCGGCACACCGCTGATTGTCGAGACGGAGATCGCGGAAGGCTGCGCGGTCAAATATGAGGGCGGCGGTCAGCTCGGCTATACGCTCGAGGAGGATACCGTGCTCGACAGTCTGTATATGGTCGGCGGCAACCTCGATCTGAACGGCCACACGCTCACGGTCAAGGGCGATTTCATCCAGTCGAGCGGCAGAGTGCTTGTCAACGGCGGCACGCTGGATGTCAAGGGCAATTATAAGATCGCAGCGAAGAACACCGCAAACGGCACCCTGACCTATGACGGCGCCAGCAGCGGTACGCTGATCATGAAAAATGCAGATGACAAGGTAATCATCGGCAAGAATTTTGAGACCTATGCCTCAAGAAGCCACAGCACGTTCCTGACGGCGGGCGTCATGACGATCACCGGAGATTTCCTGCAGAGCGGCAGCAGCAGCAGCTTCGCTGCATCCGGTACGCACAAGGTTGTGTTTACGGACGGCGATACGCATGACATCACATTTGCATCCACCGGTTCGCGCTTCTGTAATCTGGAGCTCGGTGAGGCACGCTTCAACGTCAAAAATGTCGGATTCACCGGTGCGCTTTCCGGCGACAACTGCATAACCAGCGATTATATCATGTCGTTTGGTTCGGATCTGGATGTGCGCGGCGACTTCGGCGGCAGTGTGAACCTCCCGAACAGCAGCACCGTCAACCTGAAGCATGATGTGCATATCAAGGGCAATTTCAGCACAAGTGCATATCTGTATCTGAAATCGTATACGCTGAAAGTTGACGGCGAATTCCGGCATGCCGCGCATTCGGTTTATTTCAACACCGGTACGCTGGACTGCGGCAGCTTCTACAGAAATTACGGCTATCAGATGACGGTCACGATGGATCAGCCTGCTGCCGTGCTGCGCTGCAGAGGCGATTTTACCTACCTGAACTCCAGCCGTGAACGCCTGATTGCGTCATTCAGCGCAGGTACGGTTTACATCGGCGGCGATTTCACAATCAATGCAAACTTCAAGTCGAGCGGCACAAACAAGTTCATTTTCAACGGTGACCGGAAACAGGTCATTGATATGCAGTCGAATGACTGCGCACTGGAAAAAGTCTTTTTCAGCAACACGAGCGAAGAGGGCATTGAGGTCAAGGGCTCGCTGCCGGTCACTGAGATTGAGCGGACAACAGACAGCCCCGTGATCTTTGAGAGCGGCAAGCATGCCGGCGAAACGCTGACAGCGGATCAGGAGATCGAGGGCGATTATGAGCTGATCGCAGGTCAGCTTGACCTGAACGGTCACACCATGCACATCACCGGCAATCTGATCCACACCGCCGGCAGAATCGAGATCAACAACGGTACGCTGATTGTTGACGGCAATTACAATCTGGCATCCGGCGTGCAGAACGGCGAGACGGTTTCCTATACCGGCGTCAGCCGCGGTCTGCTTGCAATGGATAACGCAAAGGACAGCGTGCAGATCGGCGGCGACTTCATTGTCAATGCCGCAAATTCTCATGAGGCACTTCTGACAGCAGGTGTCATGACAATCAAGGGCAATTTCAAGAATGTCAGCTCCGATCGTGCCTTTACGATGGGCGGCAATCACAAGGTTGTGTTTACCGGTGATACGGAGCATGAAATCTCGACTGTGAGATACGCAAACATTCGGTTCCGGAATGTTGACTTCGGCTCGGAAACAGTCCGCGCAGACAATTGTGTTCAGGTCGCAGGCGTCCTGAGCGGTGATCACAATACCACAATCGGTATCGGCAGCAACGCGGAGGAACAGTCTCTCCGGCTGCTGAATACCGCTTCTGTTGCAGAAGGGTATATCGGCAATATCCGGTATGTCGGATCAACTGTTATCCTGAAACAGGATATGCACATTGCAGGCGATCTGTATATGTACGGTCTGGATCTTGATCAATATACCCTGACGGTGGACGGCAGCTTCTATCCGACAAGCACCACCGTGAATATCAAAAAGGGAAAACTGATTGTCAAGGGCGATTTTATCCGGACATACGATTATGCATTGCTCTATATGCAGTTCCCGGAAGGCGAAATCATCGTAAACGGCAATTTCTCTTTCAATAATAGCACCAGCAGCTACAGGAACAGCCTGACAGCCGGTAAGATCACGGTCGGCGGAGATTTTTCCGTCAACAATGCGTACTTCTGCCCGACCGGCACGCATCAGGTTGTGTTCAACGGCAATCAGAAGCAGACCATTCATTTTGCGACAGCAGAAAGCGGCCTCAACAAGGCGGTGTTCAGCAACACCAGTGAGGAAGGCATCGTCATTGAGGGTGCGCTGAATGTTAATGAGATCGAAAACACCACAGACTGCAAGGTAACCTGCAGCGACGGCGTCATGGGCAGCAAGCTGACGGGCGATATGGAGATCAGCGGAGACTGCTACATGATCGGCGGCAATTTTGATCTCAACGGCTATACGCTCAAGGTCGGCGGCAGCCTGATTCAGGCGGGCGGAAAGATTACGGTCAACGGCGGCTCGCTGGAGGTCGGCAGGGATTATCTGCTTGCGTCCAAAAAGGTCAGCGGTGAGACCGTGACATATGATGCGGCGAGCTCCGGCATGCTCATCATGACGAATCCGGAAGACCGCGTGCATGTCAAGGGCAGTTTTGTTAGCCGTACCAATCAATCGCACAGGGATTCCCTGACCGACGGCGTGATGACCGTTGAGGGGGATTATGAACTGTTGTCCTCCAATTTTGCGATGACCGGAAATCACACGATGGTGTTCTCCGGCACGGAGCCGCAGGTCATTCGTTCCGGCTGCACGTTCCAGAATGTTGTATTTGAGAATACCGGCAGCACAAAACTGAACAGAGTCTGTAATGTGAACGGCACGCTGACAGACAGGACACAGCGCGTGACCGGCACTGCCACACAGTATGTATATCTGCAGAATCCTCAGCAGATTCAGGGCGGTGTATTCAGCGGCTATGTCTTTTTGCCCAATACCACGATTCCGCATGAGCTGAAAGAAGATCTGACGCTCGGCGGCATGACGCTGGCGGGCACGCTGTATCTGCGCACCTATAAGCTGACAGTCAAAAGCTTCGCTCTGACCGGTACGCTCAACATGAACGCCGGCACGCTGGAAACCGCAGATGATTTCAGCTTCTCGAGCAATAGCAAGGTGATCATGCAGAATCCGGCGGCAAAACTCTGGGTCGGCGGCGATCTGCTCATGAGTTCCGGCACCTCGACAGCCGGCAATCTGACAGCCGGTCAGATCGAAGTCAAGGGCGATCTGATCCAGTCCGGCACAGGTTCATTTATCACATCGAAAGACTGCGTTGTGATTCTCAGCGGTACCGGCTCTTATTACGGCCGTTCGATTGTTCAGTCGATCCGGCTCAAAAATGCGGATTCGCGGTTTGCGTTTGTGCAGTTCTCCCGTCCGCTGAGCGAATACCGCTTCTACCGGAACGATAAGCCCGTCGCGGTTGATGACGGGAACAGAGACTTCTTCGATGACTTCAAGATAGAATACAGCGACACCGAAGCGCCGTCCAAAGTCACCGGACTGAAAACAGTCGGCGCATCCACCACCACAATCAGCCTGATCTGGGAACCCTCGACGGATGACGTTGCAGTCTTCGGCTATGAGGTCTACCGCAATCAGGAAAAGATTTTCACCACAAGCGAAACATCCTTCACCGACAGCGCACTTTCTCCGGAGACCGCATATTCCTATGAGGTCATTGCATTTGACGCTTGCCGCAACTTCTCCGAAGCCTCCGGCAGCGTGACCGGTAAAACGCTCGCAGATACAACCGCACCGGCAGTGCCGAAGGATCTGCGCGTGCTGGGCAGATCTGCAACCGCAGTGAAGCTCGCATGGAACGCGGCGCGCGACAATCTCAAGACCGTCGGCTACCGCATCTACAGCGGCGAGACGCTTGCCGCCGATGTGACAGACGGGCTCTCGGCAAAAATCAGCGATCTGGAATCCGGTAAGACATATACGTTCACCGTCAAAGCATATGACCTTGCGGGCAACGAATCCGAGGCGGGCGAATCCGTCAGCGTGACGCCGCAGATTCCGCAGGTCGAATCCATTTCCCCGAAGGACCGCAGCGATCTCGGCGGAACGCAGAGCGATCTCACATTTGCGTTCACCAATCTCGGCGGCAGGGATGCCGTCAGCGTGCAGATGGATTACAAGGCAGCAGGCGAGGATGATGACGCCTATCAGCCTGTCAGCGGTTCGCTGCGTTCGATCACAATCACGCCGACGCTGATCTATCACCGCTACCGCTGGAGCACCAAGGGACTCCACGGCGACTACTTCCTGCGCATTACCCTGACAGATGAGGACGGGACTTCCAGCACCCATGTGACAGAATACCTGATCGACGCTTCCGCACCGGAGGCACCGAAGAATCTGCTTGCGCTGCCGCAGAACGGCACCGTTGATCTGCAGTGGGATCCCTCTGCAAGCGCAAACTGCGGCGGATACTTTGTGTTCCGCGCAGCACCGGGCAGCGATGAATTCGTCAAAATCGCAAAGATTGACAGCGCTGTGAATGTCCGCTATGTGGATAAGGATGTCACGGCAGGCGAAACCTACCGCTATCAGGTTTCCGCAGTCAGCAGGTATGATATCGAGGGCGAGCCGTGCAAGGCAGTGTCCGTCGAGGTCACAGCGGATGAACTCGCACCGGATATCACCGCGGTGACGCCGGAGAAATCCCGCATCAACGGCACACAGACATTCCGCGTCAAGGCAGAGGATAACCTCGGTGTCACGCGCATTGTCCTGAGCTGGCACAATGAAGAAGATGCCGATGAGCTCTGGAACGAACTGCCCGAGACCGCCGTGCAGGACGGCAGCTGCGAGGTCAAATGGGATACCGCAGCACTGCCGGACGGCGCATACAGAATCCGCGCCTACGCCTATGACGCAAAGGGCAACAAATCCGCACACTTCGACAAGCTCTATGAGATCGACAACAGCGGTCCGGAGCAGGTTGTTGTGGATACCGGCACCACCACCGCAGCCGCATCGTTCATCAGCCTGCGCTGGACGGATATCGAGGAGCCGAACTTCGGCTGCTATGCCGTGGAGCAGCTCGAGGCAGACGGCAGCTATAAGGAAGTCGGCAGAACATCCGATACCGCGGGCATGCACATCGAAGGCCTGCTCGCAGAAACCGAATACACCTTCCGCGTCGTCGCATATGACGATCTCGGAAACCGCGGCACATATTCCGAACCCGTCACGCTGAAAACCACAGCGGATACCTTCGCACCGGGCATCAGCGCATTCTATCCGGCGGGCAGCTCCTTCAATGAGAAGATCGACCTTTCCGTCACCGCTGCCGATAACATCGCAGTGGAAGCGCTCACGCTGCGCTATGCAACCGAGACCGGCGAGAACAAGATCTGGAAGGATCTGACCACGCTCACCGCAGATGCACCGCGCGCAAAGTATGAATTCAAGTACAGCTTTGATGTGACTGCGCTCACTGAGGGCATGGTCTATGTCGAGGCAGTGGCGCATGATACCGCCGGTCTTGCGAGCGAGCCGGTCATTGCAGAATACCGCATCGACCGCACGGCACCGGCAGCGATCACCGATCTCAATGCAGACGGCAAAAACGGCAATGTTCACCTGACATGGACAGTCAGCGACAATGACATCAAGGGCTTTGAGATTTTCCGCGCCGAGGACGGCAAATCGCAGCTGCGCAAAATCGCGGACTGCACCACCAAGGATTACTATGACATCACGATCAGCTTTGACACCATCTATACCTATCAGATTTTTGCTGTGGATGTCGCAGGCAACCGCAGCGAGGCGTCCAACACCGCAATCGTGCAGGCGATTCCGGATACAGAGAATCCGGTTGTGCTCGGCTTTGTTCCGGCAACCGGTTCGACGGTCGGTGCAAACCCGAACATCAGCGTTGTTGTCCGCGATAACAACCGCCTTGCAAATGTCACGGTCTATTATCAGGAGGCGGGCGACAAGAGCGGTCTGTGGCAGGAGATCGGCAGCTGCAAGCTCGATTCCAATTATCAGTCCGCATCCTTCCGGTGGGATACTGCCGATCTGAAGGACGGCGACTACCGCATGAAGGCGGTCGCAACTGATATGAGCGGCAATGTCAGCGATCCGGAGGCGGCATCCTTTGCAGAATTCAAGCTGATGGCAACCGCACCGGATGCACCGGTTCTCGAGCTGACGCAGGAGAACTGGCAGCTCCGCCTTGCATGGACGGCAAACAAAAACAAGGATTTCTACGGCTACAAGCTGTTCCGGAAAACCGACGCAGACAAAGACTACACATGGATCAACCAGAACGATTCCGTATCCGAAAGCTACATTGATACCGATGTGGAGCCGGGCACGGTCTATGAGTACATGGTCGCGATCTATGACCAGTGGGGCAACCACACGGAGAGCAATGTCATGCGCGGCTTTGCGTATGACAAGGATACCGTCGGACCGAAGGTCAGCCTGCCGGAGAACATGCAGGTTCTGACCGGCGCAGAAGTGCTCTTTGACGGCACCGACACCACCGATAACGTCCGTGCATCGGAATTCTACTGGGAATTCGGCGACGGCGAAACCGGCGTCGGCTCCCGCATCTTCCACAAATTCGCGAAGGCGGGCACTTACACCGTCTATCTGACGGCAAAAGATGCCGCCGGAAACTCCGGACGCGGCAAGACCGTTGTCACGGTGCTCGATCCTTCCAAATACGGCTCGGTCGAACTGACCGCAGTCGATCAGGATAACAACCCGCTCAAATTCGCATATGTATTCCTGCGGGCAAAGGAGGGCGGCAAGGATACCGAAACTGCGCTCAAGACAAACTCCGAGGGTAAGGTTCTGATTTCCAGACCGCTCGGCGATTATGAAGTATCTGTCTACAAGCAGGGCTATCTCCCGCAGAAGGATATCATCCGCATCAATGAAGTCAGCGTGACAAAGCAGCAAAGGATCACGGTCAACAGCGGCGAGCTGGTCACCGGCAGCCTGACTGTCCACAGAATGTCGCTCGAGGAAATGATCGAAGCAGGCGTTGATTTCAATGATCCCGCAAACTCCCATTCCTTCCGCTATGACATTGAACTGACCTTCGCACAGGAGCCGATTCCGACTGTCATCCAGTATATCAGCAGCGGCGGCGGAGGCGGTGGCGGCGGCTTCGGCGGCGGAGGCGGCTGGGGCGGCGGAGGAGGCGGCGGCGGAAGCTGCACCCTCAGCGACGGCAGCCACGTTCAGGTCCAGACAATCGTCCTCGAAACCGATGAGGAGGAGGAAGTTCCCCCGATCCTCGCGTATGTCCGCACATCCGAATCCATTTCGTTCCTCAAGGATATGTATGCAGTCGATCTCGGCGTTCTGAACAACGCGACATCCGACTTCACCATCGTCAACAGCAAGGCAAGACTCGAGCTCCCGCACGGTCTCTCCCTTGCATCCACCACCAAGCACAACAACAATCTGACGCAGTACATGGGCGACATCCCCGGAAAGCAGCAGGCAACCGCCTCGTGGACGGTTCGCGGCGACAAGAAGGGTGAATATGACGTCTCCGCAGATTTCTCCGGCACGCTGATGCCGTTCAATGCACCGGTCTATGCATCCTTCAAGACCGAGCATCCGTTTACCGTTACAGTCGGCAGCGGTCTGCACCTGTATATCTACCCCGAGGAAATCGGCTATATCGGCGAGAACTATTATATCCAGTATGCACTCGTCAATGAGGGCAATGATACAATCTATCAGCTGGAGACCTCGTTCCCGCAGGCAAGAGAACCCGAGCAGAAGTCCAAGGTCATCGTCATTGATCCGGAAGGCTTCAAAGAGATGCACAAGGAGGAGATTCCGGGCTATGTTCTGACCGATGTGCCGAACAAGTGCCAGATCGTCCCTGTGATCTATGGCAAGCAGCGGCTGAACATCGGCATGTTCTTCCCCGGCGATGCGATCTACGGCACCTATGTGACCACATTCCACGGCGAGGGCGACAAGAGCAAGGTGCGCTACCGCCTGATCGACCATCTGGTCAAGGGTCTGGAGGATACGGACATTCAGGTCACGGTCAGCCCGATCCCGAGCCACATCACCAGATACAATGTCCAGCTTGAGATTGTCCCGAATATGTGGGGTGATCCGGTCGATATGACCACCGGCGCATTCACGGATGAAGCCGAAGCACTCGTTGTGCAGGGCGCAGCATCCCCGCTTGCATTCGATCTGCATTACAACTCGCTTGCATCAGGTGCGTGCGGCAGCGTCGGCTATGGCTGGAGCCATGATTACGAGACCTATCTGGAACCGAAGGGCAGCGTTGTCGATGTCCACTGGGATTCCACGCATTACGCAAGCTTCCTCAGCCGCTCCGCAATGGAGGACGAGGTATACGGCAATGTGCTCCCGACCGGCATGGTTCAGCTTGACAGCATGGATCGCGGCGGATACAGAGAATATCTCCCGATCAGCGGCGGCATGGAGGGCTTCATCCTCTGCCGCGAGCTCGACAACACATTTACACTCGAGAAGCCGGACGGCTCGAAGGTCTATTTCGATGCGGACGGCAGAATGACACAGATCAAGAGCGACAAGGGACAGACCGTCTCGCTGAGCAGAGCAGGCAATGCGACCACCGTCACCGAGGATGTATCCGGCGCAAGCATCACATTCATCACCAATGATGCAGGGCTTGTGACGACTGTCCGCGATGCAGGCGGCAGAACCGCAGTGCTCGCATATGACGAAGGCAGACTGATTTCCGTGACGAACGCGGCAGGCGACAAGGTCAACTATGCCTACGATGAACAGGGCAGACTGACCTCTGCGGCCGTCGAGGGCGAAAAGACGCCGTATGTCATCAATGAATACGATGAATCGAACCGCGTCACAAAGCAGTATGACGGCGTCGGCAATGCATCCGTCTACAGCTTCACAGAGGACGAGGACTTCAACACCGTCGGCGTCTGCACGGACAGAGAAGGCAACACAGTCAAGTTTGTCTCTGACAGCACCGGCAGAACCACCTCGATCACCGATCAGAACGGACACAAGACATCCTATGTCTATGACACCAGAGGCAATCTGCTCGCGGAAACCAATGCCAAGGGCGATACCAGACGCTTCACCTATGACGCAGACAACAATCTGACAAAGCTCTATGACTACGAGGGCAATGTCACCGAGATGCTCTATGACACAAAGGGCAACATCACCGAGGTCTACGGTCCGGACGGCGAGCAGAGCAGCTACACCTATAACGGCGCAAACCTGCTGACCGAAACGATCGAAAACACCGGTATCCGCCGGACCTACACCTACAACGCAGACGGTCAGCGGCTGACGGAATCCGTCACCGGACTCGGCGTGACCTACTATGACTACGAGAACGGCAGAATGACCGGCGTCACGGACTTCCTGAAGAACAAGCAGACGATTGTCTATGACGAATACGGCAATGTCCACTCCGAGACCGATGCAGCGGGCAGCGAAACGGTTTACACCTATGATGCGATCGGCAGAGTCATCAGCATGACGAACGCCGACGGCACAACCTCTTATACCTACGATGCAAGAGGCAATCAGACCAGTGTGACCGATCCTTCCGGCGGCACAACCACCTTTATCTACAACGGCAACAACAAGATCGTCAAGTCGATCGACGCGGCAGGCGCAGAGACCGTCTTCACCTATGACAAGGAAGACAGACTGGTCAAAACGCTCTTTGCAGACGGCACCACAGAGGAGAACACCTATGACGGCGTCGGCAATATCATCCGTTCGGTCAGCAGCGGCAGCGCCGTGACCGAATACACCTATGACAAGGTCGATCAGGTGATCGAGCAGCGCGTCATCAGCGGCGATGAGGTCCGCAAGACCGCATTCAGCTATCTGGCGAACGGCAAGCTCTCCGATACCGTCTATCCGGACGGCAGCACCGAGCACTGCGAGTACGATCTTGCAGGCAGACTGATCAGCGTCACAACCGGAACCGGCAGCAAGACCGTCATGACCTATGACAAGGCGGGCAATCTGCTGACTTCCGCGGATGCGCTCGGCAATGAGACCGCCTATGCGTATGACGAATTCGGCAGAGTCACAAAAATGACCGATCCGAACGGCAATGTCACAACATATGACGCATATGACGCAAACGGCAACTGCCTGCGCACAACACTCCCGAACGGTCTGGTTGTCACCCACAGCTATGACAAGCTCGGCAGACTGGTCAAGAGCGTCACCGGCGATATCTCCGTGCTCTACGGCTACGATGCAGCGGGCAGAGTGACAAGCTACACCGATGCAGAGGGCCATGTCTTCACCATGCAGTACGATGCGAACGGCAACACCGTTTCGGTCACCGATGCAGACGGAAACAAGATCCAGCAGAACACCTATGACGAACGCAACCAGCTCATCAAAACAGCGGATGTCCTCGGCGTTGAAACCGAATACACCTATAACAACGTCGGACAGCTCATGAAAACGGTTGAGAACCTCAACACCACCCGCGAAAAGACAACCGCCTTCAGCTATGACAAGGCAGGCAGAATGCTCAGCTCGAAGGACGCAGAGGGCGGCACCGCATCCTATGAGTATGACGGCTTCGGCAGCGTCGCTGTCATGGTCGATCCGAACGGCGGCAGAACGCAGTATACCTATGACAGCATGGGCAGAACGCTCTCCGTCCTGAATGCGATCGGCAGCAAGAATACTTATTCCTACAATGCAGACGGTCTGCTGGAAACCGCAGTCAATGCACGCGGTCAGGAGACCACCTACACCTACCTGAAGAACGGCTGGCTCGAAAGCTTTACCGATTCGCTCGGCACCGTTTCGTATACCTATGATGCAAACGGCAATGTGCTGACTGTCACCGACAAGAACGGCACGGTCACGCGCGAATACAACGCGATGAATCAGGTGACCAGGTACACCGACTTCCGCGGTCAGACGGTAGAATATGCCTATGACCAGCTCGGCAACCTGATCACGCTGACCTATCCGGGCGGCAGAATCGTCAAGTACAGCTATTACAAGGACGGCAGCGTCAAGAGCGTCACCGACTGGGAAAACCGTACAACAAGCTATGAATATGACAACAACGGCAGACTGACAAAGACCACCCGTCCGGACGGCAGCGTGGAAACACGCGGCTATGACAAGGCAGGCAGACTGATCCGTCAGGAGGATGTCAACGGCGATATCATCATCAATGTCTGCGATTATTCCTATGATGAAGCCGGCAATATCACATCTGTCAGCATGTCAAACGGCACGGAGTTCTCCTCGCTGACCAATGCGGAAATGGAATATGACGCAGCAAACCGTCTGATCAAGTATAACGGTGAGGCTGTCAGGTATGACGCAGACGGCAACATGATCTACGGTCCGGTGAACGGCGTAATGTCCGAGCTGACCTATGACTGCCGGAACAGACTGCTCTCCGCAGGCGGAGTGACCTACAGCTATGATGCAGAGAACAACCGCATCAGCATGACAAACGGCGATTCCACGACATATTTTGCATATGACACCGTTGCACAGATCAGCAGAGTTCTGACAGCAGAGACCGACGGCAAAACCGTATACTATGTCTACGGCACCGGACTGGTCTCGCAGGAGGATGACGAAAATCTCCTTTACTACCACTTCAACAATCTCGGCAGCACGCAGGCGCTGACCACAATTGACGGCGAAATCGCAGACACCTTTGAGTACGGTCCTTACGGGGAGTTGACATCTCAGAATAAATATGGTATTATGTTCCTGTACAACGGTGAATACGGCGTTGCAACCGATGCAAACGGACTGTATTACATGCGGGCGCGTTACTATAATCCTGAGATCAAGCGCTTCATCAATCAGGACGTCATCATCGGAGAGATTGCAAATACCCCGTCGATGAACCGTTATGCGTATGTGCAGGGCAACCCGATCAGCTACGTCGATCCGTTCGGACTCAGTCCGGGACTCGGCTGGAAGTTCTGGGGACATCTCGCGCTGAATCTGCTCGGCATGCTGACGCTGATCCCGACACCGGTGACATTTGCAATCGGCGCAATTGCAAACCTTGCAAACGGCATCTGGTATGCAGCTGAGGGCGATTATTACTCGGCGGTCAGCTGTGCGGTCTCGATCCTCGGCGGCGGCTTCAAGCTGCTCGATGTTGCGGGGCAGGCCGGCAAGCTTTCCGGCGCAATGTGTACGCTCCATCAGGTATTGAAGTACACGAGTGCCGCGGGAGATATCGCGCTCGGTGCCTATGACATGTACAGGGTCGGCAAAAAGGTTTATGACAAGGCATCCAAGGGCGAGCTGACATTCGGCGATATTCTGAGTGCAGGCTTCCAGGTCGGCATGGATTCCATGCAGATCGTAGGCGGCATCAATACACTCGGCAACAAGGTGCGTTATTGCTTCGTGGCAGGCACGCCGGTCGAAACCGAGGACGGTCAGAAGCCGATCGAGGAGATCGAAGCCGGCGATCAGGTTCTCTCGCAGGATCCTGTTACCGGTGATGTGGCATACAAGACGGTTCTGGAAACTTCGGTCAACGAATCCACAGAGCTGGTTCACATCTTTGTCGGCGAAAACGAGAGTGAGATTGTTACCACACCGCCGCATCCGTTCTATGTTGCACAGTTCGGCTGGACTGCTGCAGTCAACCTCCGCGCAGGCGATGTACTGGTTCTCTCCAACGGCGAATATGTTGTTGTTGAGAGGGTACAGCATGAGATTCTCGAATCTCCGGTCAAGGTCTATAACTTCGAGGTCGAGGATTATCACACCTACTTCGTCGGCGATGAGCCTGTTCTGGTTCATAATGGTACTGGGCAGGGCTGTGGTGTCCCTAAAGCCAATTCGGCTGATGCTGCAGTGGATGCTGCTGAAGAAGGGCAGCAGCAAGTAAAGAGAATGAATGTATCTTCAGCGGGTCATCATGTTCCTTCTGTCAGAAAATCTAAAGGAAGATCATTCCAGCTTTCCAGAGGTAATAAATCAAGACCTACATTTCATTTTCCAGGCAGCGATCCGGGTCATGATCATTGGCGACTTCATGAAGCTGAAAAATTGACTGTAGGAAAGAGACAGGGCGATTTTATTGGTACCAATCAAGAATTAATGGAGGCGTATAAAAAAGCGTATGCTCCATTAGGCGATATTAAGATTGATGTAAAATCACCGGATGGAAAAACTATTCTTGGACTAGGAGTAACTCCTGAGGAAGGCGTTGACTTGATGATAGAATATTTGACAAAAAAAGGACTAATGTAGTCTAGGGATTCGATGTTGAATTAGTCAGATATCTGTATGTAATAATATGGATATCTGACTAATCAATAGAAATGAGGATGTTATGCTTAATAAGTTACTAGTAAAAATCAAACAGGGCAAAATGTTTTCTGAAGAAGAACTGCTTGATCTTGATGAAGATCATGCTCTTGATTTAAGAGATGAACCGGAGTTTGAATCAGATTGGCTGCGTGTTTCAGAAATAGTTGAAAACAACGAGCTGACAGAAGAAGAAACGATTATTCATGATATTTGTGAAGCAAGTTTTTTGGCAGTCTATAATATAACAGAATCTGGTGAATTAGCAGGGTATATTTCTGATGATTTTGAATTAATATCAAAAGCTATACTAATGGATTTGGATGATTCTTGGTTAAGATCTTTCATTCTTTCATATGCAGATTTCAAATTCCCGTACGAACAATTAGAATCTACGAATTTAGACATTGAAGAAATAGTTGATAGATTATTAAACTAATATATTCTTTAATGATGTATCAAAGTATGTATAACAGATAAAATGCCGCTCCCGCGGGGCGGCACTTTTCCAAAACCCAAAAAATCCGCATCAATCGGGCGAAAGAACCTGATTGATGCGGATTCATTTTATCATATCATAAAAACGGATTCCAAAGGATAGTATCCTTTGGCGAGGGGTATGGGGGCGAGGAGCTCCCATTACAGATCCATCGGAGATACCTCTATCTGCAAAACAGAATCCGGCAGATAGCGGGCACAGCGATCTCGACCTGCTCGGTGAATCTGAGCATGCCGTGCTCCTGATCGTAAAAGCGGAAGTGTCCGGTAAAGGAGAGATAAGCGCCGCCCTCCTTGTGCAGATCGGGCTGAAAGAACGTGACGGTCACGAGCGGCTGCGCGGATTCCAGTGCGATGAGCCGCTGCAGTGCCGCATCAAGCGACGCCAGATCATCCTCGCACATATTTTCGCGTGCCACGGTCAGGCGGGCGGTCTCGTCGATCTCCTCATCGAAGCCGGTCAGCGCGGCGAAAGCGGAAAACTGTGCCGCACGGCTGAGCGGCGGCATCGGTCTGTGCAGCCGCAGCCTGTAGCGCGGATGCTGCATGATGTCGGTGTAATTGTCCATGTGCGATGCCCCCTTGCATCAAAGAATCTCCAGACGCCGCAGTATTTGCACGCGGTCATCGAGAAACATCTTCGTCACGCGGTAGCTTTCGGTGTCCTCATAGGCGCAGGGATGGATGCTGCCGCCGTCGAACGAGAGAATTTCCGCATCCGGCAGACCGAGCAGAATGGGGGAGTGCGTCGCAATGAGAAACTGCGAGCCCTGCTCCGCGCAGTGCGCAATCTCGAGCAGAAGTGTGAGCTGCCGCTGCGGAGAGAGCGCCGCCTCGGGCTCATCGAGCAGATAGATGCTGCTGCCGCGAAAATTTTTCTGCACGAGTTTCAGGAAGCTCTCACCGTGCGAATGCTCATGATAATGCTGCGGAATGCCGTTGATGCGGCTGTATGCCTCCTCCGCCGTCGCGACGTTATAGAAGCTTTCCGCGCGCAGAAAATAGCCCCAGCTGACCTTATTCCAGCCCTTGACGAGCTGCATCGCACCGCAAAGCTCCGAGTGCGAATCGTAGGTTGAAAAGCTGTAATTGCGCGTGCCGCCCTCGGGATTAAACCCGTATGCGACCGCGATTGCCTCGAGCAGCGTGGATTTGCCGCTGCCGTTTTCGCCGACAAAAAACGTCACCGGCTGCCGGAATTTCAGCGTGTCCAGTCCGGCAAGCGCAGGGATGCCGCGCAGATAGCTATCGTTTGCGATCTGCGTCCAGTCGATGCGCAGCTCGCGGATAAACAGTTCATTCATATGATAACTCCGGTCAGGCGGCAGATCACCGCCGTAATTTTTATCATTGTAACCGATCCTGCGCGGAATGTCAAGTCATGCGCGGTGCCCGCCGACCTGCCCGTTCCGCTCGATCGCGGTCGCACCGGCGAGAAAGTTCATCCCCTTGAGGACAGCGTTTTTGCCGTAGCGGTATTTGAGCCGGAGCAGCGCCTCCTGCAGACTGCGCTCCTTTTGCAGCCGGATATTTTCGCGCTGACGCTGCCGTTCCAGTGCCTCGACATCGTCAAACAGCCCGTACTGCACCGGCGTATCGTCTGCGGCGACTGACTCTTCCGCGACCGCGTGATTGCAGATCACATTGATGCGCCGGACCGAAAGCAGCGGATCGACGATCTGATCATAGAGCTGCGCGGCGGCGGCGGTCAGCAGCTTCGCCGAGGATGTGAACCTGCCGAGATTGATCGAGCCGTGCGCCGGTTTTGGTACGATCTTGCCGTAATGATTCAGCTCGATCCGTCCGTCATAGTCCGCCGGAATGCCCGTGGAATCATAGCCGATGTGCAGCACAAGCTGATCGGCAGCGAGCCCCTTGCGCACGAGATCGAGTGCAAGCTGATCGGTCATTTCGCGGCAGATCAGCCGCCCCTTTTCCGCAGTGTATGCGCACGGAAGCACCTGTCCCTGACTGATGCTGTGATTCTCCGGACGGTATGCCTTGATTGCGGAAAGCTCCGTCGGCTCATAGCCCCATGCATGGTCGATGATCAGCTCTGCGTTGACGCCGAACATCCGGAACAGCTTGTCCTCCGAGGTCTCTGAAAAGCGCGCTAAATCGCCCATTGTGTAGATATATTCGCGTTCGAGCCTGCGTGCCGTGCCGCTCCCGATCCGCCAGAAATCGGTCAGGGGACGGTGCCCCCAGAGCACTTTTCTGTAGGACATTTCATCCAGCTCCGCGATGCGCACACCGTCCTTGTCGGGCGGCATTTTTTTCGCGACAATGTCCATCGCGACCTTTGCGAGATAGAGGTTTGTCCCGATGCCTGCGGTCGCGGTGATGCCTGTCTGCGCAAGGACATCGCGCACCATTTTCATCACGAGATCATGCGCCGTGCAGCGGTAGGTCTGTAGGTAGCCGGTGACGTCGATGAACACCTCGTCGATCGAATAGACATAGATATCCTCGGGCGCAATATAATCCAAATATATTTTATAGATCTGCGTGCTGACTTCCATATACCGGCGCATGCGCGGCATCGCAACGATATAGTCAAGCTCCAGCGCAGGATTTTTTGCGAGCGCATCCGCAAAGCAGGATTTGCCGGTGAATGCGTGCTGCGGCGCACGGTTCCGGCGGCGCGCGTTCTCCTGATCAATCTTCTGGATTGCCTCAAACAGGCGCGGTCTGCCGGGGACGCCGACCGCCTTCAGCGAAGGGGAAACCGCAAGACAGATTGTCTTTTCGGAGCGGCTGTGATCGGCAACCAGCAGGTTCGTGTTCAGCGGATCGTAGCCCTTGTCCGCGCATTCGACAGAGGCATAAAAGGATTTCAGGTCAATGCAAAGATACTGCGGCATCGGGCACACTCCTCTCTTTCCGCACGTTTGTTCGGAACATTAGTTCTGTTTCATTATACTACGAATCCGCAGGCTTGTCAAGAGCAAATCGCAAATTTGTTGAAACTGTATGAGGATCGGCACTGTAATTCTATCGTATTTTCAGAAAAAACTAAGCTTCCGGATATTGACAGACGCCCGCCGGAATGTTATAATAATGGTGGCAGATTTGCTAGAAAGCGAAGTTGAATCTACATGAACCAAAACGAATCAGAACAGAAAAATCACATGGTGAAGCTGCTGCTGCTGGGTGTCTGGGTGCTTTATGTGCTGCTTGTGTTCCTGAATAACCGCGCACCGGATGACCGGTCGGCAGCGAATGTGCAGGAGGATTCCGCACCGGTGACCGAGCTTGCGCCGGAATCGCAGCCGACGGACGCCGCCCTGATACCGGATGTCACACAGCCCACAGAGGCGGAACCCGCCCCGACTGTGACGCAGCCGCTTGTCCCGCGTGATATTTATCTGACATTTGATGACGGTCCCTGCGCGAATACGCCGCATGTGCTGGATATTCTGGACAGCTACAATGCGAAGGCGACCTTTTTCACGGTCGGATTTTTTGTGAACCGCTATCCGGATTATGCGGCGGAGATTGTCAACCGCGGCAACGTGATCGCGTGTCATTCCTATACCCACGATGTAAAACAGTGCTACGCCTCTGCGGATGCGTTTATGAATGAGCTGGGGCAGTGGCGGCAGGCAGTGACGAATGCCTGCGGATATCTGCCGGAGCGGATCTGTGTGCGGTTCCCCGGCGGTTCGATGTCGAAATATGCCGCGGATGTCAGCGATGAGATCAAGCAGCGGCTGTTTCAGGACGGCTACCGCTGGTTCAACTGGAACGCCGGCGATAATGACAAGTGGCAGAAGGGCAACACGGAGAATCTGCCGGATGAAGAATACTTTATGAAGTCTTACCGCGAGTGCATGCGCTGGTTTGACAACGAGCCGGCGACGCCGGTGGTGTTCCTGTTCCATGATACGGAGGAGGGGACTGTGAAGATTCTGCCGGCGGTGATGCATGATCTGGTGGAGCGCGGATATCGTTTCAAGACGCTGGATACCCACCCGGATTGGGACGCCCTCGACATGTCCGCCCTCACTGCACCGTAGTGCGGTATCTCCGATGGATTTGTAATGAGGGCTTTGCCCTCAAACTCCCACCAGAGGGATATTATCCCTCTGGACTCCCATTTTTATATATGGATAAAAGTAAGCCGCTAAATCAGCGTAAATGCGTTGATTCAGCGGCTTTTACTTTTATCTTTTCACTTTTCGTTTTTCTCTATTCACTTTGAGACTGATAAGTTTTTGTTTCTTGTCCTTTATCTTTTCGTCAAATAGATTTTTTCACTGGGCGCGGGGCGCAAGTGCGAGGGGAGAACCCCTTTCCTGATTCCTTGCCCCCTTAGGCGTAAGCCTTGCGTTTGGCTTTGGTTGTATCTTAAAAGCAACACTATTTTAGTAAAAGACCTGCGCACATACAAGCGGCTTACATCAAACGAGTGACTTACGCCCCAAGGGGGTCAAGGAATGAGGAAAGGGGAGCGCGAGGGGAAAACCTAAAGGGGATAGGGGGAATGTGAGCTCGCGAACCTTCCCCCTGTCCTCTTTGGGTTTCCCCCTCGCATTCGCGCCCCGCGCCCAGTAAAAATAGACATTCGGACAAAAGATCAAGAACAAGAAAACAAAAATCTGCCTTTAGCAAAATGGATGTCGGCACTGCGGATTAGAACAAGCAAACAATTCCGCACTGTTCGTGCATCAAGCGCAAAAATCCCCCGCAGACCTAAACGCAGGGCTTTTATTCTGTAATTCAAAGATGACAAAACTGTAAGATTCAGATAATGCCATTGTCATATAAGCGTGCTATAATAGAATCAAAAGAGCGGGAGGTACGCTTATGGAATTATTAAAAGTTGAAGAACTCTGTAAGGTCTACGGCAAAGGAGAAAACGAAGTCAAAGCGGTGGACGGTGTGTCGTTCAGTGTTCCGAAGGGACAGATGGTCGCAATTATCGGAGCGAGCGGCTCGGGGAAGTCCACGCTGCTGCATATGATCGGTGCAGTTGACCGCCCGACCTCCGGCAAAATCTTTCTGGACGGGCAGGATGTCTTCCGGCAGAATAACAGAGAGCTCGCGATCTTCCGCAGACGGCAGGTCGGGCTGATCTATCAGTTCTATAATCTGATTCCCGTGCTGACGGCGGAGGAGAATATCATACTCCCGATCCTGATGGACGGCAGAAAGCCGGACAGGGTGCATCTCGAAACGATCCTTGATATGCTCGGGCTGAAAGAACGCAGAAATCATCTTCCGTCACAGATGTCGGGCGGACAGCAGCAGCGTGTTTCCATCGGCAGAGCGATCTTCACATCGCCGCAGGTCATCCTTGCGGACGAGCCGACCGGCAATCTTGACAGCAAGAACAGCGCAGAGATCATGGAGCTGTTCCGCCGCTCTAATAAGGAGTTAAAGCAGACTATCATCATTATCACACATGATGAGAAAATAGCCGAGCAATGCGACCGGGTCATTGTACTGAGTGACGGTAAAATCATATCGGACGAGGGCAATTCCGCGCAGGGGGAGGCGGACAGCAATGAGATATGAAAGCTTGCTTGCGTCCCGCTACATCAAAGCGCAGAAACGGCAGTCTGTGTTTACTTGCATGAGCATCATCGCAGCAGTTGCAGTCATTGCAATGGTCTTTATTCTTTACAGCGTCTGCATGAATTGCCTTGAGAACACCTATTACAGTGAAGCACCCTATCATCTGGTATTCAGCGAGCTGACCGAAGAGCAGGGCGAAGCAATGGCAGATTTTGCCGAAGTCCGTTCCCTGCAGCTCAGCCGCACGCCGGACGGTGTTTCGGCATCTGTGTTATTCGGCAGCGACATCGGCGACCGTGAGATCTGGCTGATGAATGCCGCAAAGAAGATCGGCGCATCTGACAAGTATGAGCGCAGCATACACAACAGTATGCACGGCGCATATGAATGGAACGATAATCTCATGAAGATGGACGGCGTCTATGACGGCGCGCATCTGGTCAAGCTGCGGATTTTCTGCATCTTCTTCATTTTTGCGGTTCTGATTGCATTTGCGCTCCGCATGATCATTGACACGGCTTTTGAGGTTTCCTCAAAGGAGCGCGAACGGCATTACGGCGTTTTGCAGTCGATCGGCGCAACGCCGGAGCAGATTGTCCGTATCATCACCTATGAGGGACTGCGGCTCTGCGTCATTGCAATTCCGTTCGGACTGATCGCAGGCATTGGATTTGCATATCTGATGTACAATGTACTGCTTGCGTCCGGACTTGCCGATCTCTTTCAGGGCATGACGGCAGCAAAGGTCAGCCTGCCGTTTTCGGTTGACTGGAAAATGCTGCTTGTCGCGGCGGCTGTCGGCATCGTGTGGGTGTTTCTCTCCGCATACGGCGTCGGCATGCGCATCATCAAAAAGACGCCGATGGAAGCGATCACAACACGCGCCAACAATGTCGAAAAGGTCAGAAAGCGCACGCTTTCCGGTCTGCTGTTCGGTATCTCCGGCAGTATTGCTTCGCGCAATGCAAGGCGGCAGAAAAAGCGCTTTGCGATTACCGTTCTGACGCTGACTGTTTCGATCACGATGTTTGCGCTGTTTTCCACAATGACGGAAACAGTCGAGCGCAGCATCACCGAATATACCTCTCTTATATTATGGGGAGAAGGCGAAAGCGAAGAAGGCGCAGCCGATATTGACTTTGGATTTGAGCTCGGAAATTGGGACAAAGGCATCAACTATACAGAAGCAATAGAGCCGCTTACAGAAAGCGGACTTTTTGACCATATCGCTTTTTCTGTGGAAGAGTCGTTTCAGTCAACAGAATCCGACGACCCGGTTTATGTTGATTATGTCAACAGGGAAACCTACACGCAGCTTTTCGGAGCGGATCCCCCGGTCAGCTATGACGAGCTGCTCCGCTCCGGCGGATATGTATACAATTCCGCCTGCAAGGATTACGCAAAGTATGCAGATCAGCTGCAAAGCGGTTCTCTGACGCTGAACAGCGTTTATCTGACGCTGCCGGAAAGCACGGACATCGAGCAAATGGGCTATGTGGATCGGATCAAGCGTGCTGCCGCAGAGGAAAAACCGCATACAGTCGATATCATCGGACAGGTATCAATCAAAAAAAAGATAGCTCTTGTATCATATGACAGCTATTTATTATTCGGTGCAATCGAGACACATGAAAACATCGCGCCGGAATGGTTCGGCGGTTTTTTCCATTATACGTGGGCGCAATGCGCCTATGCCAAAAACGGCGCAGACGATTATCAGTACAATGCTGCGGATCTGAAAAAAGCAGAGGACTGGTTCAAAGAGCATTCGGATATCATAGGCTCAGTAGAGCATGATGAGCACTTTTTTGATGATACTTTTTACAGAATAAAGTGGAAAACGCACAGTATTATGGCGACGATCCGCGCCGGTGTGCTGATTCTCAATCTCCTGATTGCGCTGGCAGCGCTCATCAACCTGATGAATATTATCTCGACCGGCATCGCAAACCGCCGCAGCGAGCTGGCATCGCTGCAATGCGTCGGCATGACCGACAAACAGCTAGACCGCATGGCAATCATCGAATGCCTGCAGTTTGCTGGCGCGGCGGCGATCATTTCCGCCTTGCTCTGCACGCTCATCATCTTCGGCACGGAAACCGGTCTGCAGGCGCTCATCAATGCTTCGTTTGTGGATGAACCGGAAGAAACCAGAAAAATGCTCAAAGGTCTGATTCACTTTGACCGTGTGAAGCCTTTTATCCGGGTTGGTCTTGCTGCGCTGGCGGCATTTGCGGCAGGCTGTTTCACCTCGCTTGTCATGCTCCGCGTGCAGAACAACGAAAGCCTTTCCGACCAGATTCGCGGCTCCGAAATGAAACTCGATACGAAGAAATCGCACATTCTCCGAAACAGTATCCTTGCGGTCGCGGGTGCATTTATCCTCACGATTGCAGGACTGCGGATTTTCAGCGTTGTATCCTATCATAATGACCGGAACGAATATGCAAAAGCAGGCTATCTGAATCTTGTAGACGGCGCGGACAACAAGATCAATGTTTACAGCACCGGCGTTCCAAACGGCAAGCATACGATTGTCGGGCTTGCGGGCATGGGCATTGAGGACTATCCGGTTAGTACGAAGGCACTCAATGAACGGCTCGGCAAGGAAAACACGGTCGTATATGCTGACCGTCCGGGTTACGGCTTCAGCGATGATTCTTACAAAAAACAGACGCTGGAAGAAGTTGTGGAGAATTACCGCGCCGGACTGAAAAACGCAGGCTTTGAAGCACCGTATGTGCTGATGCCGCATTCCTACGCAAGCTTCTATGCGCTCTGGTGGCAGGCGAAATATCCGGATGAAATCGAAGCGATTGTGTTCATTGACAGCATAAATGTACCAAAGAATGAACACTGGCGTTCGTGGACGATTGACAATTATCCCTCGGAATCTGCTGCCTATGCAGATGCGTTCAGATACTGGCTGCGGACATGGCTCGGATTAGACAGACTGATTGATTATTATCCGGAAAGTGCGGAAGATCAGGCAGACGGCAGCGCCATTCTGACGCAGGAGCAGATGCATCTCCACGAACTGACAAGGCACCGTGAATGGACTGCTGCACATATTTCTGAAGTGTTGAATGAGCCGGAGGCAGCACAGGAACTGCGTGAAATCCTGAAACCGACCGATATACCGAAGCTCTGGTTTGACACAATGCCTTCCTGTGAAGAAGATATCCGCGAAACTATGGAATTCGAGAAAGCGGATTACGAAACAGCCGGACTGGAATACAGGCAGAACCCGGAAACTGCCGCAAAAACATGGTGGCAGCAAGAAAGCTGGTGGTGTCGGGATCATTATGATAATACAGTGGCACCGTTTCTGGAGCAGTGCGGAAATTGCAGACTTGTCTGCATTGGCGGTTATCATCACCTTTTCTGGGCGCAGAAGCCGGATGAGGTGGCGGATACGATCCTTGATTTTCTCGCAGAGACAGAATAACACAAAGCGGGCAGCGAAAAACTGCCCGCTTGCTTTCATGGGCGGATTATGCTATAATAGAAACGAAAACGGAGGTGAAGACGATGCCCAGAATACTGCTGATTGAGGACGATGAACAGCTTGCTAGATTTCTGATGCGCTTTCTCAATTCCGAGGGCTATACCACAGACTATGCAAGCGGGCAGAAGGATGCGCTGCGCCTGTTTGAAGCAGCTGCATATGACTGCGTGCTGCTTGATATTTCGCTGAAGGACGGCAACGGCTATTCGGTCTGTGCTGCAATGAAGAAGCAGGATGATACCCCTGTCATTTTCATCACGGCATCGGCTGATGAAGCCTGCACCGTGGCGGGCTTCGAGATCGGAGCGGATGATTATATCGGCAAGCCGTTCGGCACAAGAGAGCTGCTTGCCCGCATGAAAAATGTCATGCGCAGGGCACAGAAGACCTCTCCGCTTTTGCGTTGCGGCAATGTAACGATAGACCCGATCAAGGGCATTGTCCGAAAAGACGGCAGCGAAATTGCAACGTCCGCACTGGAATACCGTCTGCTGCTGGTGTTCTTCTCCAACAAGAATCAACTGCTTTCCCGTGACAGGCTCGCAGAGGAGCTCTGGTCGCTGACAAAGGAATTCATCTCTGACAATACGCTCAGTGTCTACATCCGCAGGCTTCGGGAAAAGATCGAGGACGATCCGCAGGAGCCGCAGATCATTGTCACGGTCAGAGGGCTCGGCTATAAGGCGGTGGACGGATGAGAGCGAAAAAGCGCAGGCTTATCCATATTCTCCTGACCGCTGCTTTGATGATCCCATGCCTGTTTTTCAGTGCCCCATGTGCCGTCATTGCGGCAGTTGCTTCTGCAATTTTTCTTGTATTCTATGAATGGTTATTCGCACAGCGCCGTGATAATGTGATGAAGCTGTGCGACGATATTGACCGTATCCTGCGAAATGATGATACGATTTCTTTTGATGAGTACAAAGAGGGTGAACTGAGTGTCCTTTCTGCGGAAATTCATAAAATGACGATTCGTCTGCGCGAGCAGAATGCGGCGCTTCTGACAGAAAAGCAGTTTGCGAAGGAAGCGCTGGAGGATATTTCCCACCAGCTCCGCACACCGCTGACTTCGGTGATGATGATACTCGGTCTGATGAACGATTCCGGGCTGACAGAACAGGAGCGCATGGAGTACCTTCGTGATCTGTATGAACTGCTTGCCCGCATGAAATGGCTGATCGAAACAATGCTGAGCCTTTCACGCATCGAAGCAGATGCGGTAAAATTCGCAAAGAACACGGTTTCCTGCCGTGAGCTGATCGCACAATCAATAGAAACCGTGTCTGTTACTGCTGAACTGAAAAGCGTGGAGATCAGGACAGAGATCAACGGAGAGCCGGAGTTTATCGGCGACCTGC
>JAFWUX010000101.1 GCA_017523995.1 Oscillospiraceae bacterium
ATTATCTGGCGGTCATGTGAGCGCCGGAAAGCCCAGCCTGTTCCGGTCGCCTGTGGCTCCCTCCATAGGCTGGGCTTTCCAATTCTGGTGCTTCGTATTTTTTTGGAAGGAATCTGTCACCTATCATTGACATTCCTACACGCAGCTTGCTTTTTGCTGTCTGCTGCTGTTTGACAAATACTGCTGTTCATGATATAATATAATGATAAACAAAGAATGAAAGGCGGATTCCCGCATGCCAATATCTTTTGCATCCCCCAGTATCTCCGACAGGGCTGCTGTCACCGCAGCCGCCGCATATTCCGGCGCCCGCGAAAACGATGCATCCTTCGTCAATCTCTATCTGCTGCGCGAAAAATACGGCACTGAGATTGCGTTCTCCGGCGCACAGCTTCTGCGGCGCTACCGTGCAGGTTTCCGCGCCGGTACATACGGCTTTCCGCTCGGCGAGGGCGATCTGCATGATGCGATCCGGCTGCTCTGTGCCGATGCGGCTGCACAGAATCAGCCGCTGCGCCTGACGCTCCTGACCGCGGCGCAATGCGAGCTGCTCCGCAGGGAATTCCCCGACTGCTTCACATTCTCACAGGCGGAGGATTACACCGAATATCTGTATCTGCGCGAAAATCTCGCGGAGATGCGCGGCAGCCGCTATCACGGAAAGCGCAATCACATGTCGCAGTTCTGGCGCGCCTGTCCGGAGGCATATATTCAGCCGCTGATTCCGGAAAACGCCGCCTATGCGCTGGAAATCGAGGACAAATGGCTCGCGGCGCGCTCCGATCCGCAGGATCCGTCGCTGCTCTATGAACGCAGCTGCATCGCAGAAGCTGCCGCCAATATGGAGGCACTCGGTTTATCCGGTCTGCTGCTTTACGCGGACGGTCAGCCGGTCGGGATGACGATGGTTTCTGAGATCTCGGCAGGCTGCTTTGACGTCCACTTTGAAAAGGTGATTCCCGATTATCCGCATGCATGGCCGGTTGTCGCGAATGAAATGGCGAAATGTCTGACCGCTGCGGAATATCTGAACCGCGAGGAGGATCTCGGGGAAAACGGCATGCGCACATCCAAGCAGTCATACCGCCCCGATCTGCTCAATGAAAAATTCATCGCGGAATGGCACGGAAAGGAGTCCGATTTATGCTGAGCCCGATACTCTCCGGAGAGACCTGCGCAAAATGCCGGAACTGCTGCATTTTTGAGGAGCAGAGTGCATGGGAACTGCCGACATTCTCCGTCGGGGCGGCGGCGCGTCTCGCCGATCATCCCGATTACCCGATGACAGAAGATCACGGCAGATACCGCATCACGCTCCCCTATGATGATACACACGCAGCACAGCCGTGTCCGTTTCTCGATCCGGATTCCGGCTGCACACTGCCGCCGGCGGAAAAGCCTTTTGCCTGTTCGCTCTGGCCGGTCCGCGTGATGCGCGATCCCGATATGGATGCGCCCCGTCTGGCGCTCTATCAGGGATGTCCCGGTGTACCGGCGGACAATCATGCCGCGCTGGATTCGCTGCTCGATTCCGGTCTGCGCACGCGCATCTTTGCAGAGGCGGAGGCTGACCCCACGCTGATTCTGCCCTATCACCCGAACTACAGATTTCTCTGATATGGAGCCGCTGACTGAAGCTTTGCAAATCATACTGCCGCTGGTGCATGTGCTGTTATTCTTCACATGCTTCGGCTGGGCAGTCGGCATCCGGACACGCTGCCGCGAGCTGATTGCGCTGCGTCTTGCGCAGATTCGTACAAAGCGCGCAATCAAAGAAGCGCTGCGGGCTCCTGATCCCGATAACTGTTTTCCTGCAAAATGCATCGCGTGGCTGCGAATCTGCCGTCTGCGCAGGCTCGGCGGAGATGACCGGATCATCCGGTTCTGGGGCAGAATCACAGATGCTGCACTGCTGCTTTTCCCCGCCGCGGAAGTAATCTGTGCGCTCGGAAGTCATATACCGGTCTGTGCATGGATTGCAGCCGGAATCGTTGTATCAGAGCTATTGTTCGCCCTGATTCTCGGGATATGCTGCATCCGGAAACCCGCACCGCGCAGACGGTCGCCCTATGAAAAACGGTTGCCTGCCGCTTATTGGCTCCGGTACGGCTATCTGCTTGCAGCGGGCGCCGCACTCTGCTTCGGGCTGCCGCTCCTGACAGCCGGAATGCTCTATGCCAATGCGCTGCACCTGCTGGCTGCGCGGCATTTTCACGCAGACCATTTTTACTGCATGATGCAGAATCTGCACCGCCAGCCTATGACGCCGCACCGCCACTCTGATATGTTCAAAGCAGCCGCACGCCGCGAATCCGCGCTTCTGATCATTCTGTCACTGATTCTCGGGAGCGGCGCTTTTCTGTATGCAATTCTGCAACCGTAAGGAGGTTCTCTTATGCTGAAATATCCGCAGCCGGAAGCTGTCTTCCGGTATTTTTCTGAAATCGCATCCATGCCCCACGGCTCGGGACATACCGAGCTGATCCGGCAGTGGGCGCTGGATACCGCAAAGCGTCTCGGGCTGGAAGCTTACGCCGATGAAACCGGCAATGTCATCATCCGCAAGGATGCCTCTGCCGGTTATGAAAATCACCCGCGCGTGATTTTGCAGGGACATATGGACATGGTCTGCGCACAGCTGCCGGACTGCAGGAAGAATATGGAGACTGAGGGGCTTGATCTGCTCTGGGGCGACGAATATCTCTCCGCGGACGGCACAACACTCGGCGGCGATGACGGCATTGCAATTGCTTATGCATTCGCTGTGCTGGAATCGGATTTGATTCCGCATCCGCCGCTCACTGCGGTCATTACCGTCGATGAGGAAACCGGCATGGACGGCGCGACCGGTCTCAGCCCTGATGCGCTGGACGGCACCTATCTCATCAATATCGACTCTGAGGATGAGGGCATTTTCACAGTCGGATGCGCGGGCGGTGTGCGTTCGCATCTTTGCTATCCGGTTCACCGTTCGCCTGCAAAGGGCACGCTCGTTTCGCTTTCGATTTTCGGGCTCACCGGCGGACACTCCGGCACAGAAATCCACAAGCCGCTTCTGAATGCAAATACGCTGATGCTGCAGCTGCTGCAATCCGTTCCGCAGGCGCTCCGTCTTTGTGCATGGGAGGGCGGTGTCCGCGACAATGTCATCCCGACAGCCTGCAATGCTGAGGTTGTTGTGCCGGATGATGAGGCAGAGGCGTTCTTGTACGCCGTCACCTGCAAACTGGAACAAATCAAAGCAGATTATCCGCATGAATCCGGTATCAGTCTGCAAACAAGCATCGCGCCGAACTGTGAGCCGTTTGCAGTCGAGGATACAGATGCGCTTCTGGATGCCCTCGCGCTTCTGCCGAACGGCGTACAGAAAATGAATGAACGGCTCGGCATGCCGCAGACCTCGCTGAATCTCGGCATCTTCACGCTGGAGGAATACGGAGATTCTCTGCAGGTCGATGCACTCATCCGCAGCGGCAGCAATGCCGAAAAGCGCCTGCTTGCTGACAGGCTCCGGCAGCTTGCGGAACAGGCAGGCGGCAGCGCTTCGGAATCCGGCGATTATCCGGCATGGGAATATGTGCCGGATACCGCGCTCGAACAGACGGCAGTCAAAGTGTTCTGTGCGCTCTACGGCGGCAAGCCGAAGATCGAAACGATCCATGCAGGACTGGAATGCGGCATTCTCAATGCGAAAGCGCCGCAGCTGCAATGCATCTCAATCGGGCCCGATCTGCTCGATATCCACACGCCGCGCGAGCGCCTTTCAATCGCCTCGGCAGCGAGAACATGGGAGTTCCTGCTGGCGCTCCTGAAAGCCCTTTGACAGACCGGAGGCTGCAATATGCGATTTCTGCACTTAGCCGATCTGCATCTCGGCAAGGTTCTGCACAAGCAGAATCTGCTCGAAGATCAGAAGTATATTTTACAGCAAATTCTGCAGATTGCAGAGGCGCACGCGGTTGACGCCGTCCTGATTGCAGGCGATGTCTATCAGCGGAACGCGCCCTCTGCCGAAGCCATGACCGTATTCAGCGACTTCATCACGGAGCTCGCAAAGCGAAAGCTGCCCTGCTATATCATCAGCGGCAACCACGATTCTGCGGAGCGCGTGGCATATCTGGCGCCGCTCGCACAGCTTTCCGGCGTTTATATCTCCGGCTCGGATACGGCAAAAATCTACACATTTACGCAATCCGACGAATTCGGGGAGATCGCCCTGCACCTGATGCCGTTTACGACACCGCTGCAGATGCGGCAGGCGTATCCGGAGCAGGCGGCGGAGATTCAGAATTATAATGATGCAATCCGCGTCCTGATGGAACACCACCCGATCGACACTGCAAAGCGCAATGTCATCCTTGCGCATCAGTTCCTGACCGGCGCGCAGGTCTGCGATTCCGAGGAGCTGGCAATCGGCGGACTGGACAATGTCTCCGCGGCGCTGTTCGATGACTATGACTATGCCGCGCTCGGACATCTCCACGGCCCGCAGCAGGTCAGCCGTGCGGAGGTGCGCTATGCAGGCTCGCCGCTCAAATATTCGTTCTCGGAGGTGCATCAGCACAAATCCGTCCCAATTGTGGAGCTGCGCGAAAAGGGCGATGTCCGCATCGAGACGGTGCCGCTGAAGCCCCTGCGCGAGATGCAGGTGATCAGCGGCAGCTTTGCCGATCTGATGCAGATGCCGGTTTGTGAGGACTATGTTCAGCTCACTGTCACCGATCCGGCGCCGCCTGTCAATGCGGCACGCGCGCTGCACACAGTTTTCCCGAACTGTCTGCAAACGCTGTTCAGCAGCACCGAAGACGACGAGGCGCTGTTCAGCGGCGCGGACAGCATGCCGGAGAAAACCGATTTTCTCACGCTGCTGCAGGATTTCTATGCTGCACAGCATGCCGGTGAGACGCTCTCCGAAGCGCAGGAAATGATCGTCCGGAAGGTGCTGGAACAGCTCGATCAGAAAGCAGGTGCGCAATGAAACCGAGAATTCTGACCATTCAGGCATTCGGTCCCTATGCACAGAAAACAACCGTCGATTTCACAAAGCTCGAGCGGGACGGCCTGTTTCTGGTCTGCGGCGCGACCGGTGCCGGCAAAACCACAATCTTTGACGCGATCGCCTATGCTCTTTTCGGCGAAGCGAGCGGCGGACCCGAACGGCGCAGTGCCGACAGTTTCCGTTCCGATTATGCTGCACCGGAATCCGAAACCTTCGCAGAGCTCGAATTCGAGCACCGCGGCGAGCTGTATACAGTCCGCAGAATGCCCGAATATCTCTGCCCGAAGAAGATCGGCGAGGGCATGAAGCTCAGCAAGCGCACCGCCGTTCTGCATCTGCCGGACGGCAAAGTGCTCGAGAACATCAAAGAGGTCAACCAGAAAATTCAGGAGCTCATCGGGCTGACGCGGCCGCAGTTTGCGCAGACTGTCATGATCGCGCAGGGCGATTTCCGCAAAATTCTGACGGCAACCTCTGCCGACCGGAAAGCAATCTTCCAGAAGCTGTTTGATACCGTCCGCTATGCAGATTTTCAGGACATGCTCAGCACGATGGAATCTGAGGCAAAGGCAAAAATCAATTCCGTTGAGCAGGAAATCCTGCTGACGGTGCGTGATCTGATTCTGCCGGAGCAGGCGGCGGATTCCGAGGTACTCAGCAATCTGAAAACAGAGCCGGAATATGCGGAAAAGGCACTCGCGCCGCTCAAAGCGATTTGTAAAGAGCAGCGGATTCTGCTGGAAGCCCTCGCAGAAGACCGCAAACGCTGCGCGGACGATCTCGCGAACGTGACAAAAGAAGCCGACCGTGCCCGTCAGCAGAATAAGCTCCTTGCAGAACGCTCTGCCGCCGAAGCGCAGGCGGAAAAGCTCGATGCGCAGGCAGGCGATATGGAGCTTGCTGCTGAGCGGCTCAATCTTGCGATGCATGCAGCGGCACTCCTGCGGGATTATCATGCTGTGGAAACCGCAGATCAGCAGCTTGATGCCGCGCAGAAAATCCTGAAAGGGCATCTGGAATCTCTGCCCGCACTGGAAGAAGCAAGAGACAAAGCATCCGCAGCGCTGGAGACTGCACAGAAAGCCGCAGAGGAAATCCCTGCGCTGCAGGAGCAGAAAGCCCATGCACAGCACGCGCTCGATCTGCTGCGGAAAAGTGAAGCGCAGCGCGATCAGCACCGGCAGGCTGCATCTCTGCTCCAAGCAAAAGCCGAAGCATACCGCGCTGCATCAGAGGCAGAACGCATCTGCATGGATGCCTATAACGCCGGACAGGCCGGTCTGCTGGCGGAAACCCTGCAGCCCGGTATGCCATGCCCTGTCTGCGGTGCAACAGAGCATCCGCATCCGGCGGCGCGCTCCGGTCACACGCCGACAGACGCCGAAGTCACTGCGATCCGGCAGAAAACAAGCGACGCACTCGCTGCCTTAGCCAAGCAGAAACAGACCGTCGAAGAACGGCAGCAGGCGCTTGATGATCTGCTCGCTGAGCTGCAGGATGTCTGCGGCAGAGAAATCCCGACTGCACAGACACTCCGCGAAACCGCAGACGATGCCGATCAGCAGATCACTGCGAGAAACCGTGCGCTGACGCAGGCGCAGGCATCCGCCGCGAAAGCCGAACGCGATGCCGCCGCGCAGAAAGCCGCCGCAGAGGAATCCGCGGCAAACTATGCGCGCACAAAAGAATCCGCGGAAAAGCGCCGCGCGGACTATGCCGATGCGCTGACGGGCTCCGTCTTTGAAAATGAGGCGGCATTCCTCGGCGCGGTCATGGCGCCCGATACGCAGATGAAGCTGCAGAATCAGGTGCAGACCTATCTTGAACGCAAAAACACACTGCGCGGGCAGATCGAAAATCTCCGGACGCAGTGTACCATCACAGAGCCGCTGCCGCTCGCCGAAATCGAGCAGGATATCCGCGAGCTGAACGCAAAGCAAATCTCGCTCGATCAGGCATACCGGAATGCGGAGCGCATCTGCGATACCAATGAAAAGGTGCTGGAACGTCTCAAGCCGCTGACCGATCAGCGCAAAGAAGCCGTCAGCTACGAAAAGCAGCTCCGCGACCTCTACTTCACGGTCAGCGGACAGCTCTCCGGCAAGGCGAAGATCAGCTTTGAGGCATATGTCCAGCAGTTCTACTTCCGGCATGTTGTGACGGCTGCAAACGAGCGGCTCAGATTCCTGACGAACAACACCTATTCGCTCCGCTGCCGCAGAGCCGCCGGTCAGAAGCAAGCGCAGACCGGTCTCGATCTCGAGGTCTTTGACAGCGGTACCGGTGCATGGCGCGATGTCTCCTCGCTTTCGGGCGGTGAATCGTTCCTTGCCTCGCTGGCGCTGGCGCTCGGGCTTTCCGATGTGGTGCAGGCACAGAGCGGCGGCATCCGGCTCGATGCGATGTTCATTGACGAGGGCTTCGGCTCGCTTGACGAAAACCTGCTGTCACTCGCCATGCAGATGCTCTCAAAGCTCGCAGACGGCTCGCGTCTCATCGGCGTGATCTCGCATGTGGCGGAGCTGCGCGAGGCAATCCCCTCGCAGATCGTCATCAGCAAGACCGAATCCGGCAGTACATTGACCGTCCGGACATGAGCGCGCAAAATCCTGTATATTCCGCGGAATTTCTGCAATATACTTGACAAAACCACATTCATCATGTAAAATAGTATCAGAATCTTCGATACAGGAGGATATGTATATGGATCAGAATCGCCCGAGAGGCAGAGAAAAAAATGTAACGAGCGGCGGCTCCGGCGTACATCGCCGCGGTGAGGGACTCGGAACCGGTCCTGTCGGCTCGCAGAACGGCTACGCAGGCAAAACAGGCAGCTCCGGCGGCGGCGGAAAACGCGCTGCTGCGGCAGGCGGCGGCGGAACCATCCTGCTGCTGATTGTCGGCTACCTGCTGCTGAAAGGCTGCAGCTCCGGCGATGTCGGCAGCATGCTTGGCGGAATGACAGGCGGTCTGACGGACGGCGATATGTCCGGTCAGCTCCCCTATCACTCCGGGGAAGTGCAGTCCGATCAGTATATTGCGCCCTCTGCCGAAAGCTACGATGACTCTGTCGCATCCGGCTCGCGTGACAAATACACGAAAATCCTCGGCGGCGGTCAGGATACCGTCACGATGATGGTGTACCTCTGCGGTACCGACCTCGAATCCAAGAGCGGCATGGCTTCTTCCGATCTGCAGGAAATGGCAACCGCGAAATACGGCGACAATGTCAATGTCATCGTCTATACCGGCGGCTGCAAACAGTGGCAGACCTCCGGCATCAGCAACAGCGTCAACCAGATCTACCGCGTAAAGGACGGCAGATTGGAGCGCCTCGAAGCGGATATGGGCAACAAGCCGATGACCGATCCGAACACGCTCTCTGAGTTCATTCAGTACTGCGCTAAGAACTTCCCCGCAAACCGCAACATCCTCGATTTCTGGGATCACGGCGGCGGCTCCGTCAGCGGCTACGGCTATGACGAAAAGCTCCGCAGCGGCGGCTCGATGGATCTCGCGGGCGTCAGCAAGGCGCTCAAGAACGGCGGCGTCAAGTTTGATTTCGTCGGCTTCGACGCCTGCCTCATGGCGACTGCGGAAACTGCGCTGATGCTCAACAATTACGCGGATTACCTCGTCGCATCCGAGGAGACCGAGCCCGGTATCGGCTGGTATTACACCAATTGGATGACACAGCTTGGCAGCAACACCTCCATGCCGACACTCGAAATCGGCAAGAATATCTGCGATGACTTCACATCTGCCTGCGCAAAGCGCTGCCCCGGTCAGAAGACTACGCTTTCCGTGATCGACCTCGCCGAATTTGCAAACACCGTCCCGAAGGACCTTGCTGCATTTGCGGATTCCGTCAGCGCGAAGATGGAAAACAAGGAGTATCAGGAAGTCTCGAGCGCGCGCAACAACACCAGAGAATTCGCAACCTCCTCTAAGATCGACCAGGTTGACCTTGTCGATCTCGCACTCAACATGAACACTGCTGAGGGCAAGCAGCTCGCTGAAACGCTCCAGAAGGCGGTCAAGTACAACCGTACATCGACCAACATGACCAACGCACACGGCGTCTCGATCTTCTTCCCGTATAAGCGCACCTCCTATGTGGACAACGCCTGCAGCACCTACAGCCAGATTCAGATGGATCAGTCCTATATGAAGTGCATCCGGCAGTTTGCAAGCCTTGAGACCAGCGGTCAGATCGCGGCAGGCGGCTCCGGCTCCCCGCTCGGCTCGCTGTTCGGCGGCGCTTCGACCGGTTCCTCCGGCAGCTCCGAAATGATCGGCTCGCTCCTGAGCGGATTCCTGACCTCGGCAATGTCCGGCGGCAGAAGCATCAACGGTCTGACGCAGGATAACATCGAATTCATGGAGGAGACACCGCTCTCCGAGGCTGATACGCAGGAGTATCTCTCCCTCAACTACTTCAACGCAAATAACCTTTACTGGAACGAATCAAACGGTCAGTATGTGCTTTCTCTGACCGAGGATCAGTGGAAGCTCGTCAACACGCTCGATAAAAATGTCTTCTACGATGACGGCACGGGCTATGTCGATCTCGGTCTGGACAATGTCTATGACTTCGACGATAACGGCAATCTCGTTGCGGATACCGCGCGTGACTGGCTCGCGATCAACGGTCAGGTTGTTGCTTACTACCACACCGACACAATCGACACCGGCGACAAGTACACGATCTCCGGCTACATTCCGGTTCTGCTCAACGGCGACCGCGCAAAGCTGCTGGTTGCGTTCGATCAGGATAACCCGAAGGGCTATGTCATCGGCGCGGAAATGGATTACCGCAACAACGAGACCAATACCGTTGCAAAGAGCATGACAGAAATCAATGACGGCGATACGCTTGATTTCGTCTGCGACTACTATGACTATGACGGCAACTATCAGGACAGCTACATGATCGGCGAACAGATGACCGTCAGCGGCAAGCTGAACATCAGCAATGTCGATGTCGGAGACGGCGCAGTCAAGATCATGTACCGCTTCACCGATATCTACAATCAGGAATACTGGACAGAAGCGATCATGCAGTAATCAGCCGCTGAAGAAAGGATCATTATGTTCAAAGGCTTTCTGATTATCCTGCTTGTGATGAGCGCACTGACATTTATCGTCTACGGGCTGGATAAACACGCGGCAAAGACAAATTCTTGGCGCACGCCGGAACGCAGGCTGCTTGCCTTCGGATTTGTCGGCGGCGCACTGGGCGCGCTGCTCGGCATGTGTGTGTTCCACCACAAAACGCGCAAGTTCTATTTCTGGCTCGTCAATCTGCTGGGAATCTCGTGGCAGATTGTCGCGCTGTGGTATCTCGGCACAAAACTCTAAAACAAACCGCGGAATTCAGATAACAGAATTCCGCGGTTTTTCTGTGGATAAACTGTCTCCGCCCTCCTGTTGATACGATTGCAAAGAAAAGCCGCCAAATCAGCGCAATTGCGCGCATTTGGCGGCTTAATCTATTCTGTTTTCTTACTTTGCCGGCGGTGCGAGCTCTGCATCGTTGATGATCTTTGCGATCCAGCGCAGAATCTTCAGCACATCATCGCCGTTGACATTGCCGTCACCGGTCAGCTCGACATTGATTTTGCCCTGTATCTTGATCACTGCGGTCTTGTCCTCAGCAGAGTATCTCGCGACGAGAACTGCATCGGAAACATCGACAACGCCGTCCTCATTTGCATCGCCCCATTTTGCAGTCTTCTCCGGCTTCGGCTCGGAGCTGACGGTCGTTGTGGGAACAGTGGTTGTCGTGACAGGCGGTGCGGTTGTGGTCTCGGTCTTTTCGATCTCCGGCTGCGTGCCCTTTCCGGAACCGTTTGCAGGCGGGTTCGCACTGATCGAACCGGTGCCCTTGGTGCCGTCCGGCTCAACACCGGAAATCAGCTTGCCCTCCTCATATACCGGAATATACGCGGTCTTGACATTGTCTTCGCTGTCCAGTCCCTTTGCGGAAGGATCGTTTGTGCCGTCCCAGCCCTTGCCGTAGTTCGGGTAGACAAGTGCCAGCATGATCTCGCACTGATGCCGTCCCTCGGAGATCGGCATAAATGCTCTGCCGTCCGGAAATGTGATCTCAACATAGTAGATGTTGCCGTCATACTTCTGCGGCTTGGAAATCACTGCCGGCTTGACGCCCTCAGAAGCATACATACCGGTCTGGTCGCGGTCTACACGCATCTCGACCGAAGTCGGATCCAGACCCGCCTCAACGATCTCGCTGAGATCCATGTAATAACGCATGGAGATGTTGTCCACGATTCGTGCCGGCCATGCGGTGTGGTTTGTAATCTTCAGGCTGAGCGATGTGCCGCCTGCATCATGAGAGCCCTTTGCCTCGACATAGAACTCGTCCTCGCGGGGCTCCGGCTGCGGGAAGGTCGGATCACTCTTGCCGCCGTAAACGGAGATCATCTTGCAGAGCATTGCGGTGTAGCCTGCGTTGTAGTCCGTTGCAACCTCATTGTTGATGTAGTTGCCGCGGTCATCCTCATAGGAGCCGTCCTGATTCGGGCCGCCTGCCAGTGCGCCGTAAAGGATGTGGCGGTTCAGCGTCGGTGTCTTTTCGGCGTTCTTCCACGAGCCGTGTGCGGTTCTGTGGTGGACGCACTTCGGAGAGTTCTCGGCATAACCGACAACATAGCACTGCTTGGTCGGATTGTCGCCGAGTGCAAAATTAACCTGTGTCTCATAGAGCTTGACATAGTCCTTGTAGCTGCTGTCATCCTTGAACAGGTGATCACAGGCAACCGCGCAGGTGAAGGCAAATGCGTTTGCATGGCGCAGGCAGCCCCAGTTCTGCACATAAATCAGACCGCCCGGCACAACATCCTTGGAATTGAGCCAGTAATCAAGATGCTTCTTTGCCTGTGCCTTCCATGTTGCATCGCCGGTGTTGATCGCATAGAGGATCGTTGCACCCTGCTGTACATCGTCCCAGCAGTGGCACCACGAATATTTCAGCGTGTCGCCCTGTCCGAGCTCATGGCCGAGATTCGGAATATAGCTCTTTGCCTGTGTCAGATATGCGTCATCCTTGGTCGCGATGTAGAGCCAGTTGCAGAGGTAGAACAGATCATCATAGAACTGTCTGGACTCATAGAAGCCCTGCGCATCGGATTTGTTATAGGTGGTGTCGCTCTTATCTGCATCCGCCATTTTCAGGAAGTTCTTTGCGGTATCCAGATAGCCGTCGAGCGTTTTGCTGTCAACCTTGCCCTGCAGCGCGCAGTAGCCGGCTGTCAGTGCAGCGCCCATCTGTGCGGTCACAGCGGAGCAGTCTCTGCCCTCGAGGTGTCCGCGCTTGCCGTTGCCCTGATCTGCCATGCCGTATTCCAGCAGCTCACAGGGTCCCCACCATGTGTGGTCCTTCTGACCGTTGCCGACCTGATAAACCACCTTGTCGCCGAGATCGCAGCGGACAAAATAATCGAGCGCCCATTTGAGGTTGTTGACATAGTTTGTCATTTCGCCGCAGGCTTCCACCGCATCGCCGTACTCATAAAGTCCCCATGCGAGCATGCAGGCGGAATACGCCATCGGCAGATTGAACTTGACATGGTCACCGGCATCGTACCAGCCGCCGTCCACATCGTCAATCGGAGAATCGCCGCGCCATTCCACGCGGTTCCACTCCGGCAGCTTGCCTGCCTGCTGACACTCATAGAAATAAAGGGACATCTGGAGCGCTTTTGCATAATCCAGCGTGCCTGCCGCATTCACCGTCGCCGCCGGTACAAGCTGCACGGATCCTGCGAGAATGGCTGTCGCAGAAAGGACAGCCGTTACCCGTTTCAGTTTCATAGAAACAATCCCCTCTCGTAAAATTCGCGGGTCTACGCCGCTATCATATATTATGCCACAAAATACGGCGATTGTCAAGGCGTTTTGTTGCGATTTCAGGATTCGTCTTTTGCGATTTTGCAACAATTTAACAGGAAATCATCCGGATTGGATATTTACGCGGCGGCAAAAAAAATGTATAATAATAGAAATAAAACTATGTCAGGGGGAATCACTATGAAATACAGAAAAATCGTCAGTATGCTGACAGCCGGTATGCTCGCAGGCACTTTGCTGACGGCGCAGCTTCCTGCTGTTCACGCTGCGGATTATGCGGCAAAGAAATCCCGCGTTTCTGTGCATGATCCGTCCGTCGTCAAGGATGAGCAGACGGGCACCTACTATATCTTCGGCTCGCATATCGAAGCGGCGAAATCGAAGGATCTGCAGAACTGGCAGTCCTTTGCAAACGGCTACGCAAAGCAGAATAACGTCATCTTCGGCGACCTTTCCGGCAACCTGAAAAAGGCGTTTGCATGGGCGGGCGAAGATCTCGGCGACTGCGTCGGCGGATTTGCCGTCTGGGCGCCGGATACCGTCTGGAATCCGGATTTTGTCAACAGCGACGGCTCAAAGGGTGCCTATCTGATGTACTTCTGCACCTCCTCGGATTACCGCACATCCGTCATCGCATATGCCGCCTCGAAAAAGATCGAGGGGCCGTATACCTTTGTGGATACGCTGATCTACTCCGGCTTTACGGATACCACCGTCATGGCGACAAGCCCCTCGAAAAATGTCAACCGCAGATACTCGAATACCAATATCCAGCAGCTGATTGACGCGGGACAGGTCACCTTCAACAATCAGTGGTTCAGCAACCATAATTTCAACAATCAGCTGTTCCCGAATGCGATCGACCCGACGATCTATTTTGATACCGACGGCAGAATGTACATGTGCTACGGTTCATGGTCGGGCGGTATCTTCACGCTGGAGATCGACCGGGCAACCGGCAAATGCATCCACCCGAAAACCGGTCAGACCGCTGACGGCAGAATGGTGGACAGCTACTTCGGCACAAAGATTTCCGGCGGCTACGGCAAATCCGGCGAGGGCCCGTTCATCGAGTATAATGCCGACACCGGCTATTACTATCTCTGGGTCACCTACGGCGGACTGACCTCAACCGGCGGCTACAATATGCGCGTCGGGCGTTCCAAATCGCCGCTCGGTCCGTTCAAGGATCCCTCGGGCAAGGATATGGTGCTGCCGACAAATCCGAACCTCAATGCAGTCGGACTCAAGGTCATGACGAACTATAAGTTCTCGTCGCTCGCGCGTGCCTACATGGCACCGGGACATAACTCCGTTCTGCGCGACGATGACGGGCAGTGGTACCTGATCAATCACACGCGCTTCGATGACGGCGGAGAGTTCCATGAGGTGCGCGTCCATACGATGAACTTTAACGAAGCGGGCTGGCCGGTTGTCATGCCGTATGAATACAGCGGCGAGACATGGTCTGACGCGGGATTTGAACCCTCGGCACTCGCCGGAACCTATGAGTTTATCAATCACGGAACCGGCACGGACGGAAAGATCACAACCGCGCAGAAAATCACGCTCAATGCGAACGGCTCGATCTCCGGCGCGGTCACGGGTACATGGCGCGAGAGCGATGACAGCGCCGCCGCGACCTTCACGATCGGAAATGTCAGCTATCAGGGCTTCTTCAACCCGCAGTTCGATGAGAGCGGCACCGGCAAAAAGGTCATGACCTTCACCGCGGCAGGCAGCGATAACCAGTCCATCTGGGGCGTGCAGACCGATACATGGAACGGCACGGAGCGAAATAATCTGTTCAACCATGTCGGCAGCGGCACGCTCGTCTATGACAAAAACGCCGCCGCGGACAACAGCGGCAGCGTCTATATCGGCGATTCCGGTCTGCTGAGCAATGTCCCCTATACGATCACGAATGTCAACAGCGGCAAGGTGCTCGAATCCGTCCCCGATGATATGACGGACGGCACGGGCATTCAGCAGTGGGCAAAGCGCGGAAACAAATCCGGCGACAGGAATCAGGATTTCCGCCTGACCGAAGTCGGCGGCGGCTACTGCAGAATCACCTCGATGGTCAATGAGGATTACTGCGTGACCGTCAAGGGCGATTCCGCGGAAAACGGTCTCGAGATCGGATTTGCAAAATACACAGGCGCGGACAATCAGAAATGGAAACTCGTGAGATCCGGCAGCTATTTCGGCATCGTTGCAAAATCCGCGGGAGACGCGGCCGGTCTCGATGTCTACGAATGGTCGAAGGACAACGGCGCTGCGATCAAGCAGTGGGAGTTCTGGGGCGGCGAATGCCAGCTCTGGAAAATCACCCCGACTTATGCATCGGTTCCGGCGCAGGCGTATACAATCCGGAACCTCAACAGCGGACTGTTTGTCAGCGCTGAGGGCGGCAATATCCTGCAGAACCGCACCGAAACCGCATGGAACTTCAAACGCAATGATGACGGCACCGTCACGGTTTCTGACGGCGACGGCAGATGCATCACCGCAGCCGACAGCACGGACGGCACTGCCCTGACGCTCGAATCCGACACGGGCAAAGACAGCCAGAAATTCACGGTCTGGTGCAATGCGGACGGCAGCTATGCGCTGCTCTCAAAGCAGACTGCGGAAAAATCCGGATTTGATGTGTTCGAGGGCAGCAGCGATGCAGGCGCAAAGCTCATCCAGTGGAGCTACCGCGGCGGCGCGGGGCAGAAATTCATCTTTGCACCGGCAGCGGCACCGCTCCCGACCGAAACCGAGACCACAACCACCGTCACAACTACCGAAACCACAGTAACCACCACCACCGAAACAACCACCACAACCGAAGCAGTCACAACCGTGACAACAGCGGCTGCAAAACGCCGTCTGGGTGATGTCAACTGCGACGATAAGGTGGATGTCTCCGATGCCGTGCTGCTGGCGCGGTTCATCGCGGAGGACAAGACCGCACACATCTCCGAGCAGGGCATGCGCAATGCCGACTGCAATCAGGATGCAAAGCGCACCGGCGATGATACCCTGATGATCCTGAAGCATGTTGCAAAGCTTATCACGCTCCCTGAGGCAGAATAACAGACAATCCCCCTGCACACGAAATGCAGGGGGATTTTGTTACTCCACGGTATAATAGACCGTATCACCCATTCTGAGCGATGCAACCTCGCTGACTTCAATGAAGCCGTACCAGTCCTCAGGATTGGAACGAATGTCATAATTTAAGTTTTCAGCCTGCGGATCGACCGGAATGCCGAGATTTGCCCATGAGACAGTTTCCCCATCCCGCGCCTTATCAACGCCTGCGATCCCTCCGAATGTGATCTCCTGTTCAGTTCCGTTCTTCCATGTCACCGACATATCAAACCAGTCATTGTGCGGAATTTTTCTGCCGTACTGATAGAACTCAAATGCCGAAAGCGTCAGCTCCAGACCGTCCGCAGAACGCATCTGCACGGCATCGACATTCTTTGTCAGATTCACAGGAATCGAGATACCGGCGAACAGTTCGCCGCTGACGTAATCTTCGCCATTCGGATTTTCAACCACATCGAGAAATGTGCGGTAGGTTGCAGAGGCAAGCTCCTCCTCCGTCACATCCTGCGGCAGCGGGAAATACAGCACAACCCAGCGCTGATTTGCCGCATCCTGCTGCGCACGGTACTCATCCATTGTAGCCGAAAGAATATAGGTATGAATCTCCTGCGCGCCGATGTCAAATTCATTCCGGATTGACTGGAAATAGTCATCATCGAAAGCCGACCAGTCAAACGGCTGTGTTTTGTCAACCGGTTCCAGCGTCAGCAGCAGCATCGCCTGAATGCCGTCACTGAGCACATTTTCAACCGTCACAGAGACGGTTCCGTTATTCGCAGTCACAGGCTCGGGCATCGAGATTTCCGCCATGCGCGCCTCACCGATCGTTCCGAATCCGAACTGCACCATCTGCTTGTTGTAATTGAGATATGCGCTGACACCTGCCGTCAGGCAGACAACTGCTGCAGCCGCGGCAATCAGTGCCGGAAACATCCTGCGGCGCTTTTTCTGCATGTGAATCTGCGGTGCAGCCGCCTCCTCGAGATATTTCGCATCGAGATCGTTCATCCACGCAAGCATATCCGTGTTTTTCATATCGCATCCTCCTTTTCCAGAAATGCTTTCAGTTTGCGGCGCGTGCGCGTCAGGGTCACACGCACCTTGCTCTCGCTCATCCGGTACGCATCCGCAATCTCGCGGCAGGAATTGAGATACCAGTACCGCCGCACAAAGATCACGCGCGCATCCTTCGGGAGCGTTTCCAGAAAGCGCTCCAGTGTTTCGATAAATCTGCGGCGGTCATATTCCGCCTCAACGGTCTCGCCGGACGGGATGCATCCGGCAAGCTCCTCGAGCACAACGGGAACCTCTCCGCCGCCGCGCTTTAAGCGCTGTTCCGCCTTGAGCCGGTTCAGCGAATGATTGCGCGTCAATGCCGTCAGATAGGCACCGAGACTCTCCGGCTGCTCCGGCGGAATCGCATTCCATGCCTGCAGCAATACATCGTTGACGCATTCCTCTGCGTCCTCGGGGTTGTGCAGAATCCGCTCGGCAAATCTGCGGCACCGGATACCGTATTTTTGCTCGGTCTCTGAGACCGCACGCTCGTTTCTTGACACAAACAGTCCGATCAGTTCCGCGTCATCCATCGGAACGCCTCCTTTCCCCGGGATTGCAAGGTACCTTTGTGCTCCCTATCTATCCTGACAACATCTGCACCCGAAATGTTACAACGAAACGAAAAAATCCGGTTCGCATCTTGATCATCAGGTATCACTGCGCGCTGATATGAAATGCGCTGATTCGTCCTGCTCATATAGGATAACAAGAAGCCGCTCCTTTTGGTTCATTGAAAGGAGCGGCTTTCTCATGCACACATATTCCATGATCGGGAAACTGAATTTCACTTTTGCTGTTGAACAATTCGGATTTTAGCATATCGGATGCAGGCACTGCCTGCCCCAATTTTAGATTCATCGGAGATACATCATTTCGTCACCGCTCCTCGCGGAAATACGGCAGACCGAGATGCGCGGGCGGCTGTGCCTCGCGCTTGCGGCGCATGCTGATCGCGACAAGGAACAGAATCGTCACGGCATAGGGCAGCATCTTGAACAGCTCCTGTCCGCTGACATCGAGATCACGGATATAATTGTGGACGATGTACAATCCGCCGAACAGGATCGAGCCGAGAATGCTGATGTTCGGACGCCAGACCGCAAAAATGACCAGTGCGATTGCCAGCCAGCCGCGGTCGCCGAAGCCGTCATTCGACCAGACGCCGTTTGCGTAGTCCATGACATAATAGAGACCGCCGAGACCTGCGATCACGCTGCCGATGCAGGTCGCAAAATACTTGTACTTCCCGACATTGATACCGGCTGCATCCGCCGTTGCCGGATTCTCACCGACCGCTCGCAGATGCAGTCCGACGCGCGTGTGCGAGAGGATAAACGATGCTGCCAGCGCGATAATCACCGCGGTATATGCAAGGAAACTGTGCGAGAGGAAAATCTGACCGAACCAGCCCAGATCCTTTGCAAAGGGCAGCGAGGTCCGGAAGAAGCTGCTCGTCGCTGTGAGGTTGATCGAGGGGATGCCACTGCCCGTCAGCTTGGCAAGCGAGCCGCCGAAAAAGTTGCCGAAGCCCACGCCGAAGGTTGTCAGCGCGAGACCGGTCACATTCTGGTTTGCACGCAGCGTAACCGTCAGGAAACAGTAGATCAGGCCCATGAGCAGAGAACCGATCATCGAGCAGAGCAGCGGAATCAGAACCGCAAGCACCGGATTCAGCACTGCCGCATTCTGCTCATAGAGGAATGCGCCGATGACACCGCCGATGCCGCCGACATACATAATGCCCGGAATGCCGAGATTCAGGTGACCGGATTTTTCGGTGATGATCTCACCGGTGGAACCGAACAGCAGCGGAATCCCCTGCATGATTGCGCGCTGCAAAAAGCCTGCAAGCATCATTTCGCTGCCTCCTTTTCCTTGAATTTGACCTGATACTGAATGAAGAATTCGCAGCCGATAATGAAGAAAATGATAATGCCTGTGATGATATCGGAGAAGGATTCATTCAGCGCGAACGCCGTCGAAATCTCTGTCGCGCCCTTTTCAAGGAACACGATCAGGAACGAGGTCAGGATCATGTAAACCGGATTGAACTTTGCAAGCCACGAGACCATGATCGCGGTGAAGCCTCTGCCGCCTGCGGTATCGCGCGAGATTGTGTGGTCGGTTCCGGCAACAAGCAGCAGTCCTGCCATGCCGCAGACCGCGCCGGAAATCAGCATGGTGCGGAGAATGACTTTTTTGACCGGAATGCCGATATAGCGCGCGGTGTTTTCACTTTCGCCGACAACCGTGATTTCATAGCCGTGCTTGCTGTATTTGAGATAAACATACATCGCGACTGTAATCAGCAGCACGATGATGATATTGAGCAGATACTCGTGTCCGCCGAGCGAGGGCAGCCAGCCGGCATGCGTTGCGCGGTTGATGACGCCGACCTGTCCCGAGCCCTTCGGCACGGACCATTTATACACGAAGAACGAGACAAGCTGAATCGCGATATAGTTCATCATCAGCGTGAACAGCGTTTCGTTTGTCTGCCAGTGGGCACGGAAGAATGCCGGAATCAATGCCCAGACTGCGCCTGCCGCCACGCTGACAAGAATCATGATGAGCAGCAGCAGCGGTGTCGGGATGGCATCGCCGCAGAGGATCATGCAGGCAGCCGATGCAAGTCCGCCGATCAGCACCTGTCCCTCCGCGCCGATGTTCCAGAAGCGCATCTTGAACGCCGGTGTCACGGCGAGCGAGACACAAAGCAGCATCGCGAGATTCTGCATCAGTCCCCAGATTCTGCGCTGTGTGCCGAATGCGCCGTCGATCATTGTTGCGTAAATCTTCAGCGGGTTTTCCTTTGTCAGCAGGAATGCCGCCAGTCCGCTGATGACCAGTGCAAGGAGAATCGCTGCGGCACGGATGCACCACGCTTTCCACCAGACTATGCTGTCACGCTTTGCAATGTGGAACAGCGGCTCTTTTGTTGTCTGCGTCTGCGCCATCAGGCATCTCCTCCTTCCGCTGCGGCGTGCGCATAGGCATCCGCGGTGTTTTTCGTCATCATGAGGCCGATCTCCTCTTTTGTCGCCGTCCGCGCATCCACAATGCCGGAGATGCTGCCGGAACTGATGACCATAATGCGGTCACAGAGTGCGAGCAGCACATCGAGATCCTCGCCGACAAAAATCACGGCGACGCCCTTCTCCTTCTGCTGATTGAGCAGATTGTAGATCGTGAACGATGCGTTGATATCCAGTCCGCGGACGGGATACGCCGCCATCAGGACGGTCGGGGATGCGGCTATTTCGCGCCCGACCAGAACCTTCTGCACATTGCCGCCGGAAAGTCTGCGCACCGGCGTATTCGCACTGGGCGTTGCGACCTCGAGATCCTTGATGATCTTCTCGGCGAGCGTGCGCGGATTTTTGCGCTCCAGAAAGACCGATTTGCCCTTCTTATAGCTGCGCAGCATGATGTTGTCCACAATATCCATATTGCCGACAAGTCCCATACCGAGGCGATCCTCCGGCACGAATGAAAGCCGGACGCCGAGCTCACGGATCTCAAGCGGCGTTTTGTCGCGCAGATCGTCTGTCTGATTCGTTTTCGGGTTGTGATAGAGAATTTTTCCGTTGACATGCTGCAGACCTGCAATCGCCTCGAGCAGCTCACGCTGTCCGCTGCCTGCGATGCCTGCAATGCCGAGAATCTCGCCCGAACGCGCCGTGAAGCTGACATGCCGCAGCAGCTCCGCGCCCTCACGGTTTCTGCAGGTGATGTCCTCAACCGTCAGGCGGTCTACGGGATTCTTCGGCTCGGAACGGTCGATATTCAGCGTGACCTTTTTGCCGACCATCATCTCTGTCAGCCTGCTCTCATCGGTCTCCGCGGTTTTGACTGTGCCGATATACTTTCCCTTGCAGAGCACTGCGACCTCATCCGAAAGCGAGAGCACCTCATGCAGCTTGTGCGTGATGATGATGATCGCTTTGCCGCTGTCCCGCATTCTGCGCAGAATCGCAAAGAGCTTCTGCGTCTCCTGCGGCGTCAGGACGGCGGTCGGTTCATCGAGAATCAGGATATCCGCGCCGCGGTAGAGCACCTTGATGATCTCGACGGTCTGCTTTTCCGAGACGGACATCTCGTAGATTTTCTTCTCCGGATCGAGATCAAAGCCATACTGCTCGCTGATTTCGCGGACACGCTTTGCAGCGCGGCGCAGACTGAATCTGCCCTCGTCCTCGAGTCCGAGCACGATGTTTTCCGTCGCTGAGAACACATCCACAAGCTTGAAATGCTGGTGAATCATGCCGATCTGATAGCGGAATGCATCCTTCGGGGAACGGATGACAACCTCTTTGCCGTCTACAAAAATCTGACCCTGATCGGGATAGTAGATGCCAGCGATCATGTTCATCAGTGTGGTTTTGCCGCTGCCGTTTTCACCGAGCACCGAGAGAATCTCCCCGTGCTTCACGCTCAGGCTGACATGATCATTTGCGACAACGCTGCCGAATCGCTTGGTGATATTTTGCAGCCGGATCGCAGGCACATCACCCGCCGCTGCGGATGCGCCGTTCTTCGTTTCGTCCATAGCAAATTCTCCTAACATGCAGAACAAATCAGGCAGGACAATTCGGAGTGCCCTGCCTGTGAAAAATCCTCAGAGATCAATACATCTCGTTGAGCGTTGTGATGCCGTCAATGCGCAGATCAAAATACGGCGCAGAGCGGTATTCGGATTCATGGAAGTAGCCGTCCTTGATGACCTCGGTATCCGGCTCGTAGTTTGCGTCGGTATCGACATCCGCAAGATACGATGTCAGATTCTCGCCGTTGACGGTGAAGTTCGCGGTATCGAAAACGTGAAGATCGCCGCTCTTGAGCTTTGCAGCCGCTTCGTCAATCGCTGCCTGTGTACCGGCTGCCGCTGCCTGCTCATTGACCTCTGTCAGCACAACCGAGCCGGTCGAAAGATCACCGGTCCAGTCCGCCTTGATGGTCTCGCCGTTGAGCACGCAGTTGATTGCGTAGACATAATACGGTGTCCAGTCAATGCGCGAGGAAACGATAAAGGTGTTCGGGCAGGCATCCTTTGTGGAGCCGTTGTAGGAGATGTTCGGCACGCCGGCGTTCTCGCAGGCGGTCGGAGCACCCATGGAGTCCGCATGCTGCGAGATCAGCACACAGCCCTGATTGAGCAGCGTGGTTGCTGCCTCCTTTTCCGCGGTCTCATCATACCACGAACCGGTGAACTGGACTTTCATCGTTGTGCTCGGGCAGACGGACTTTGCACCGAGATAGAACGAAGTGTAGCCGGAGATCACCTCTGCGTAGGTATACGCGCCGACATAACCCATGACGGCTTCATCCGCCTTGATTGTGCCCGCTTCGATCATCTCATTGAGCTTCATGCCTGCCGCGATTCCGGCAAGATATCTGCCCTGATAGATGGATGCGAAGGCATCGTGGAAGTTATCCTTTTTCTCGGTGTGTGCGAGTGTGCCGGTCGCGTGGCAGAACTGCACATCCGGATTTGCTTCTGCCGCTTCGAGCAGATACGGCTCATGTCCGAAGGAATCTGCAAAAATGATGTTGCAGCCGCGGTCTGCGAGATCGGCAGCCGCCTCCTTGCACTCGTTGGACTCCGGAATATTCTTCTTGATGATCACCTGATCATCGGAAAGACCGAGCTGCTTCTTCGCCTCATCCATCGCCTTGAGGAAGTTGAGGTCATAGGTCGAGTTCTCGTCATGCAGGCAGATCAGACCGACCTTGATTGAACTCTGGGTCGCCTCCCCTGCACCGCCGTTCTCACCGCAGGATGCCAGTCCCATGCAGAGTGCGCCTGCGAGCATTGCAGATGTCATACGGATCATTTTGCTTTTCATTTGAAACTCCTCTTTCTGATAAATTCTGATGCAGCGGAGCCGTCATGCGGCAGGCTGCACGGTACACAGAATCATTTTACTGTTCGCGGAACCGGATGCCGTTTTCGTCCATCTGATCAACGATTGCGAGCGACTCCACGCGCATACCGGATGCACGCAGCTTTCTGCCGCCCTCCTGAAATCCCTTTTCAATCACGATCGCGGCACCGACGGCGGTTGCGCCTGCCTGCCGGATCAGATCACAGAGCCCCTCGACGGCTGCGCCGTTTGCGAGAAAATCATCGACGATCAGCACTCTGTCGGTCTCCTTCAGATATTCGCGCTCCACCACAACGGTGTAATCCGTGCCGTGGGTGTAGGAATGCACGAGCGTCTGATAGAGCACGCCGGAGACATTGCTGGTGCGGTGCTTTTTGGCAAACAGCACCGGCACATGCATATGCGCACCGGCTGCAACCGCAATGGCAATGCCGGAGGATTCAATCGTCAGAATCTTTGTGACGGCATCCCCCTGAAAGCGGTTCGCGATCTCTGCACCGAGCGACATCATCAGGTCCGGATCCATCTGGTGATTGAGAAACGATGAGACCTTGAGCACCGGTCCGGGCAGGATCCTGCCCTCTGCGAGAATTTTCTCCTCAAGAAACTTCATAGAATGCCCCCTTCCGGCAAATCTGAAAACAAAAAACCAGACTATTGAAAACGCTTGTCCAATTGTCCGGCTCCGGTTCTATTCCATACTTTAATTATATCGAAAACTGTCGAAAAATGCAAGACGGCATTACAGCGAATTTGCATGAATTTCCTACCAAAATTTGAACACCCTGCACAAAGGCGGGCAGTGCCCACTTCCAATTTGCTAAAGGTCTGTTTTGTGTTTGCCGGTTTCATTATGTGTTTTTGAATCAATCGCAGCGGGCAGTGCCCGCCTCCAATTTGCTAAAGGTCTGTTTTGTGTTTGCCGGTTTCATTATGTGTTTTTGAATCAATCGCAGCGGGCAGTGCCCGCCTCCATATGTCTACAGCTGTCCAAGAACCATTCCTGTATTGAGCACAGACTCTTTTCAGTTTCAATTCTCATATCATACCGAGTATTGCATACCCTCAGACCATCGCGCCAAATAGCAGCATGGTTCTCCGTCAGCTATAGAATAACGGCTGTGGGCAGTGCCGACCGGAGTACTTGCATTTTCTGCGGAAACATGCTATAATATTAGCTGACACTGAAAGAAACCGACATACCCTGCCGGCTTTTTTCATACGCAAATCCAAAACGAAAGGAATTTGAAAAGCGATATGCTGCAATCACTTCTCAGAACCATTGAAGCAGTCAACGACTTTCTGAACGGTGTTGTCTGGGGCTGGCCGGTCATTATCCTGATCCTCGGCACCGGCATCCTGCTGACTGTCCGCACCGGATTTTTACAGGTCACGCACTTCGGAGAATCCCTGAACACCACGATCATTCCGGCACTGAAAAGCCTCGGAAAGAAACGTGAGGCCGATTCACGCGTCAAGTCCGTCTCACAGTTTGAGGCGTTCTCGACGGCGATCTCCGGAACGGTCGGCACCGGCAATATCATCGGCGTTGTCTCCGCAATCCTCACCGGCGGACCGGGCGCGGTCTTCTGGATGTGGATCTCGGCATTCTTCGGCATGGTGACAAACTACTCCGAAAACGTGCTCGGTCTTTACTTCCGCAAAAAGGATTCGCATGGCAACCTCTCGGGCGGCTCCTTCTATTACATCGCGAACGGCATGAAGCAGAAGTGGCTCGGCTACTGCGCTGCGGTCTTCTGCGTTTTTGCGGCGATCGGCATGAGCGGCGTGCAGACAAACAAAATCTCCGGTACGCTGAGCGAAGCCCTTGCACGCGCACAGCTCGTCACCGATACAACCGGCATCCGCTTTATCATCGGTATTGCAGTCGCTGTGATCGCTGGTCTGATCATCCTCGGCGGCATTCAGCGCATCGGCAAGGTCGCCTCGATGCTCGTCCCATTTATGTCGCTGCTGTTCATTGTCATGTCGCTGATTACCCTCGGCAAGCATGCCACGGCTATCCCGCATACATTCGCGATGATCTTCGGCAAGGCGTTCAGTTTCCGCGCAGCAGGCGGCGGCGTCCTCGGATACACCTTTGCAACGGTCATCAAAAAAGGCATGGCGCGCGGTGTCTTCTCGAATGAGGCAGGTCTCGGCTCCTCGGTCATCGCGCACTCCGCATCGGAGACGCGCGAGCCGGTCAAGCAGGGACTCTGGGGCGTCTTTGAGGTGTTCTTTGATACGTTCATCATCTGCACACTGACCTCGCTCAGCTTCCTGACAACCTTTGAGCCTGAATCGCTCTCCGGCGATCTGGAGGATACGGCGATGTCAATGGCACTGTTCTCCGAAAACTACGGCGGATTCGGTGTCGCGGTGTTCTCGCTGATCCTGCCGCTGTTCGCATTCACAACCATCATGGCGTGGTCCTATTACGGCGAGAAGGCGGTGGAATTCTGCTTCGGCAGACTGCCCGAGGAAAAGCGCCGCATTCCGGTCAAGGTGTTCAAGATCCTGTACATCGTGCTGATTGCGTTCTCTGCAACGATCCACAGCGAGCTCATCTGGGCGATTGACGATACCTTCAACGGGCTCATGGCTGTCCCGAACCTGATCTGTCTGGTTGCACTGAGCGGGCTGGTCGCGAAGATCACGAAAAACTATTTCAACCGCAAAAAGGGCGCGGACATCGAGCCGATGCTCTCCGCCTATCCGGAAATGAACGAGGAATTCAAGCAGGATATCCTCACGCAGAATCAGGAAATGAAATAAGCAAAACCGCTGACCTGTTTGCACAGATCAGCGGTTCTTTTTTTACTGCGGCTTTTCGCCCCAGAGCACATATTCCTGATCGTTGACATCATCATAGTAGAAGATATAGCTGATGTCTGTCATATCGCGGGTAATCTCAAAACGCAGCTCCTTCTGCGGAATCTGGAACGGCTCGAGCTTTGCGATCCGCAGCATTTTCAGCGTATAGCCATAGCCTGCCTTCTGCATGCGGTCAAATTCCTGCCCCTTGTAGCCCATGTGTCCCCCGTTCTTCGAGCTGAGCGTCGGGTACACATACGCGGAAAGTGCCGCCGCATTGTCCTTCATACAGAACCAGAGCTTTCCGTTCTCATCCTCCTCAACCCAGACGTTCTCCGCCAGATTGTATTTTTCGTAGTCCATGGAGCAGTCCGTCACGGCGTAAATATAACCGCCGAACAGCGCTGCCGCCGCAAGCACAGTGCAGATCAGCGCTACCGCGACCTTGCCGAGTTTCAGACGCTTTTTGATTTTCTTCACAGCGGAAATATCTGTCTCTGCTGCAATCGCGACCTTCTGATTGATCTTTTTCAGCATCTCCGTGCATTCCGGGCAGGCTGCCAGATGCTCGTTGACATATTTGCGGCTTTCCTCGCTGCATACGCCGTCTGCATAGAGCGGCAGCAGGTCACGGATCATATCACAATTATTTTTGCTCATTTTGATTCCTCCAATGCTTCAATGATTGCAAGCTTTGCGCGGTGAAATGTCACACGCGCCCACGATTCCGTTTTTCCGAACAGATCGCCGATCTGCCGGAAGGACAGCTCCCCGAACACACGCAGGGAAAATACTTCCTTCTGCGGGTCTTTCATCCCGTGCAGAATCCGGTGAATCTGCATCGCCTGCTCGCTGTCCGCTAAGTGATCTTCAACGGATACATGCGGATCGGCTTCGGATTCGGGGATTTCATTGCCTGTCAGATGCTTCTGCTTTTTGCAGTGCGAAAGATAGAGATTTTTCGCAATCTGACAGAGCCACACACGCACATCACAGTCGCCGCGGAATGTTCCGGCGGTTTTGAGTGCGCGGAAAAAGGTTTCCTGCGTCAGCTCCTCCGCGAGCGATTCGTCGCGTGAAACCGAGCACAGATAGAGGTATACATCGTGAAAATATGTGTTGTAAAGCGCTTCAACATCCAAAGGTTTTCCCTCCCTTCTGTCCATAAGACTGCGATCACACGGATTCGTTACAAAAAAACTGAAAAAAATTTTTGATGAGTCAAAATGATTGCAATACCACTGAAAACGGCGCACGGATATCGGAACTCCGTGCGCCGTGATTGATATTATTCCGGTCTGTGATCAGGGGCTGCACCGGGCGTGATGCCGTTTGCTTTCAGCACGAGTTTGAGGTACAGCGGTTTTAAGATGAAGATGATCACATAGCCGATCAGAAGCGACAGAATCAGCGAGCCGAGGAACATCCCGAGAAACGGCGCCGAGCCGCCCGCTCGCTTCATCTGCATATATCCGAAAATTGTCTGGGCAAGCGTGATGACCGGCGTATAGATCAGATCCGAGAGCAGGCTCGTGACCGCATTGCCGCCGAGTGTGCGATGGTCAATCCCGAGCTTTGCGCAGAATGACTGCTCCAGCTTCGGCATCGGGACAAGCAGCCCGATGATGATGCTGATCACTGCACTGATCAGAAAGCTCAGCAGAAACGCCGGAACCGTAAAATGTCCCGCGTGGAGCGTGCCGAACAGCGACAGACAAAGGCTCAGGGAAAGCCCCATGAGCACTCCCATTTGCAAACCGACTTTTTTCATTTTCCGTTCCTCCCAAAATCAACAACTATTTTATTCTTCTGTCCCGAGAATCTGCCGCGCGACATAGACACCCGATGCCGATGCATGCGAGAGCGAATGCGTCACGCCGGAGCAGTCGCCGATGACATACAGCCCGTCATATTTTGTCTGCAGGTTGCTGTCAATCTCGACTTCCATGTTATAGAACTTGACCTCAACGCCGTAAAGCAGCGTATCATCATTTGCAGTGCCGGGCGCGATTTTATCGAGCGCATAGATCATCTCGATGATGCCGTCCAGAATGCGCTTCGGGATCACAAGGCTCAGATCGCCGGGCTGCGCCGCAAGCGTCGGGACAACAAAGCTTTCCGCGATGCGCGTCGCATTGGAACGCCGTCCGCGGATGAGGTCGCCGAACCGCTGCACCATGACGCCGCCGCCGAGCATATTGGAAAGCCGCGCAATGGATTCGCCGTAGCCGTTGGAATCGCGGAACGGCTCCGAAAAATGCTTGCTGACCAGCAGCGCAAAGTTCGTGTTATCCGTGTGCAGGGCGGGATCCTCATAGCTGTGGCCGTTGACTGTCACGATGCCGTTGGTGTTCTCATTGACCACAACGCCGTGCGGGTTCATGCAGAATGTCCGCACGAGATCCTCAAATTGCTTGGTGCGGTAGACGATCTTGCTCTCGTAAAGCTCATCGGTCAGATGAGAAAAGACCGCAGCCGGCAGTTCAACGCGCACACCAATATCAACACGGTTTGAGCGTGTCCCGATCTCCAGCGCCTCGCAGACGGATTCCATCCATTTGCTGCCGCTTCTGCCGACGGAAATCACGCATTTCCTGCCGGTAAAGCGTTTCTCCCCTGCGACCAGTGCATAGCCGCCCTCGATGCGCTCCACCGTCTCGATCTCGGTGCGGAAATGGAAATCGACCTTGTCTTTCAGCTCGTCATAGAGGTTCTGCAGCACGATGTAGTTCTTATCCGTGCCGAGATGCCGCACCTGCGCATCCAGCAGATGCAAATCGTTCTCGAAGCATTTTTTCTTGATCGCCGTGTTCGCGGTTGAATAGAGCTTTGTGCCCTCGCCGCCGTGCGAGAGGTTGATCTGATCGACATAGCGCATCAGTTCGAGTGCCTCCTGCTTGCCGATGTACTCATAAAGCGTGCCGCCGAACTGATTGGTGATATTGTATTTGCCGTCAGAGAATGCGCCTGCGCCGCCAAAGCCGTTCATGATCGCGCAGGTCTTGCATCCGATGCAGCTCTTGACCTTTTTGCCGTCAATCGGACATTTGCGGCTGCCGAGCGGATTGCCGCACTCAAATACGCCGATTTTCAGATCGCGGTTCGCCTGACACAGTTCATAGGCGGTGAAAATGCCGCCCGGTCCTGCGCCGACGATCAGGATATCATAATCCATTATCATTTCATCCTTTCAGATGTTGTTCACCTGTATTTTTTGGCATCGGGCACTGCACTGTGCATAATACAAGCCCATATATACTATAGCATATTTGGAGCAAAATGTCAATTCTTTTCGATTTTTCCGCGGAGTATGTGCGAAAGTCTGCACATGCAATAGAGATTCGGCAGCGCCATGAGTCCGTTGCAGCAGTCGCAGAGCTGCCAGATCCACTCCTGCGAGCCGAGGGCGCCTGCAAATGCGAGCAGTACGAATCCGGCAAGATAAACCGGAACGCCCCTGCGCCCGAACAGATATCGCACACATGCCGCGCCGCAGGGATACCATCCGATCATTGTGGCAAACGCGAGCAGCACCATGCAGACCGCGAGAAATCCGCCTGCATATTGCCCGAGCCCCGCAGAAAATGCATGCAGCAGCAGACCGGCGGCGTCACCATCAGCGAGACGGGCCGGAGGCGGCGCCGTCAGGATGACAAGCGCCGTTGCCGTGCAGCAGATCACCGTATCCGCAAAGACCTCAGCCGCCGCCCATCTCCCCTGCACCGCGGCATCTCCGGAACCGGCATCCATATGCAGCAGCGCGGAGCTCCCGAGCCCTGCTTCATTGGAAAAGATCCCGCGCCGCAGCCCCGTGCTCATGCTGCGGATCAGCACAGATGCACAAAAGCCGCATCCGGCTGCGCGAATCCCGAATGCTTCGCGAAAAATCCGCAGCAGTGCGTCCGGCAGCGCGGCGGCATGCCGGATCAGCAGCACCGTGCAGCCAAGCATATAAAAGCCGCAGAGCAGCGGCATCAGCAGGACTGTCACCTGCCCGATGCGGTCTCTGCCGCCGCGGAGAATCACCAGCAGCAGCACAGCTGTCACAAGCCCGCAGACCGGCGCCGATACGCCGTAATGGGAAAGCGTCTGCGCGATTGTGCTGCTCTGCGCAAGATCGCCCATGCCGAGCGCGGAGACCGTACACAGCACAGCGAACACACCGGCGAGAACCGGACTGTGCAAGCCGAATCGCAGGCAGGCAACCGCGCCGCCGATGCGCGTGCCGTCCTGACGGCTCCGGCGAAAGTGCATCCCGAGGACATTTTCAGCGTAGACGAGGATCATGCCGAGCAGCGCGGATATCCACATCCAGAACAGTGCGCCTGCGCCGCCTGTCATCAGGGCGAGTGCCGTCCCGACAAGATTGCCGGTGCCCATTGTCGCCGCAAGCGCAGATGCAAAAATCCGCCTCTGTGCCCGATCGCAGCCGCGCCGGAACACCGCGCCGTATGTCTCGCGCAGCACATGAGAAAAGCCGCGGACAGGCACACCGCGCAGCCGGATGCCGCAGATCAGTGCAGTCAAAAGCAGAAATACCGGCAATATCCACTGCCAGAGCAGTGCGTTTCCGGTTACAAGCAGATGCATAAAATCCCCCCTGCCGGATTTTATGCATCCGCGCAGGCTGACAGAACTTTTTTCGCCGCGCACCGGTTCCGACAAATTCCGCAGGACGCCTATGCTATAATGAAGCTGTCAGATCGACATTGTGTTCTCCTAACACCCAACTTCCTCATTTGACCGCACCGGACGGACAGTCTGTGCGGTCGCTTTTCTGCAAAGCAAAACCTGCACAGAGGCGCTGTGCAGGCTGCATTATATTGATGTCCCAACTATCTCTTGAAGATTTAATTGGTACATCATTATTATCCCATTTCATCGCGGAGATAGAGAAAATAGCCGTGATCGGATTCCACAGGGAAATTCAATATCTGATCGTAGGTCGCATTCAGCGTGAACACCGTTTCGGTGCCGTTCACCGTCTCAATCGCCGGAGTATATCCCGCTGCAAAGAGCCGTTCCGATTCCGCACGCAGTTCGGCAGAATCCGTGATCAGGTGTCCGTCGCGGAACAGATGAACCAGCAGATAATAGCGGACGCTGTCGCCGTATTCGTCCATCGCATCCGTGAGCGGCACAGAACGGAAGCATTCGCCGTTGTCCGCTCCTTTGTAACAGTATTCCGCCATCACGGGATACGAACGGATCAGCCTGTAGAACTGTGTCGGTTCATCGCCCTCTTTCAGGCAGACATCATTGCCGGATGCTGTGTCTGTCTGTTCCGGCGCTGTTTGTTTTGTGGATTCTGTCGTGCGCGTTTCAGCGGGTTTCGGTTCTGCGCTGACCGGATCCGTCCCGATTGCAGACGGTGTATCTGCGGCAGGCTGCGTATCCCGCTCTGCCTGCGGTGCCTGCGTGACATCCGGCGCAGTTTCCGCTGTAGATGCCGCTGCCGGTTCGGTTGGCTGCTCAGTCTGTGCCATACCGGTCACAACATTCTGCGTGCCGGTCTGAATCTCATAGGCGGACAGATCGGCAGCCGGTACAGTTGTCAGCAGATCGTGCTGCGGACGTTTGCTGTATATCCCGATGACAACCGCCGCAGCCGCACAGACCGGTACGGCTGCCGCTGCCGCTTTCAGCAGATTTCTCCGCCGCTGCTTTTTTGCCGCTTCATATTCCCCGATGCGGCGGTGTACATCGCGGATCATTTCATCCGAATTCTTCATAGTCAAATCCCTCCGATTCAAGCTGTGATCGCAGTGACTTACGGGCCCGGTACAGCATGGATTCCACGCTCCGGATACTCCTTCGCATGACCGCAGCAGCCTCCTTTGCAGACATATCCTCGAAATAGATGAGCCAGAGCACCTGCTGATAATCCCGGTTGAGCCTGCGCATCGCACGGTGCAGATGAATCAGCTGCTCCTTTTTCAGATAGCTCGCTTCGACGGCTGCTTCTGCATCTGCGAGCGCTGTCTGCTCCTCGAACGGCACTGTCCGCAGCCGCAGATGCCTTCTGCGCCAATCCAGCGCGAGATGCCGCCCGATCGCATAGAGCCATGTCCGGAAGGAACTTTCGCCGTTGAACCGCGGCTTTTTCGTCCCGAGCAGTACAAATGTATCCTCCGTCAGTTCCTCGGCAGTCTGGATATTCCCGACGATGCTTGTCAGGTAGAGCATCAGTCCGTCCTTGTATTCCATGATAATCGCATCGAGCCCGCGTTCGTCACCGTTGTCACGGAAACGGCGGTAGCTACTTGCACCGTTATCCATTGACAAACTCCTTTCCGAAAGCAGCTTTCTGTGCTTTCACTACTTAGACGTTCAAAATCGGAAAAACTACGCGGTCATTTTCAAAAAAACACTCCCGACCGCAGCCGGAAGTGTTTTGGGGTTATGCATCTGTACCCTGCTCGTCATTCTTTTTGTTATCGGGCTTGAACACCCACGCCTGCTGGATGCGGAAGCTGACAAAATAAAGCAGGAAATCGACGAACGGCTTGATGATCGTCGGCTTGACCGGCAGCACCTTTGAAAGCAGGAACACCGAACCGATCGAAGTCAGCAGCTGACCTGCCCAGAGGATGTAATAGCGCGCCATTGTCCGCGCAAGCGGCGCATCGCTCTTAAAGACTGCCTTGCGGTTCATCGTGAAGTTGAACAGCGAGCTGATGATACGTGCAAGCGCACTCGAACAGAACTGCCGTGCGCCCTCTGCAAACAGCTTGAACAGCAGATTGTAGCCCAGAATATTGAGAATCTGGTCGATCACAAAGGAGAGCACCGAGCTGATGAAGAACTTGATGATAATGCCGTAGACACGGAGCGAATCCTTGATCGGGTGGAAGTGCGTGGTCTCGTTCTGGTCGATGTAAACGGTCTCGATGGTCTGCTCCACAATCGGAATATCCGACTGCTTGCATTCAAGCAGCATGTTCGTCTCGTATTCAAAGCGCTCGCCGGAAATCTCGAGCATCTTCGGGATGATGCCGCGCGGGAACACGCGCAGACCGGTCTGTGTATCGCTGACCTTCAGTCCGCAGAACAGCCGGAATACCGAGGATGTCAGCTTGTTGCCGAAGCGGCTTTTCGGCGGCACCTGCGGCAGATTGAAATTACGGACGCCGAGCACAAGCGAATCCTTCTCCTGCTTGTACATCAGATCGACACAGGCAGCGATATCATGCGGCAGATGCTGTGCATCACCGTCGATCGTCACCGCGCCGACGGAATCCTTGCGGTTCTCCATGAACCATTCAAATGCGGTTTTGAGCGCTCTGCCCTTGCCCTTGTTGACGCCGTGATGCAGCACTGCACATCCGAGCTCTGCGCCCTCCTCAAAAAAGTGCTGATTCTTTTCAGACGAGCCGTCATCCACAAGCAGAATATCGGTGAAGCCGACCTCCTGTACGCCGCGGATCACTTTGAGCAGCCGCTCATCCGGATCGAGCGAGGGAATCACAACCAGAATCTTCTGATAATCTGTCATTTGGGAATAATCCTCCGTTTTTGCATTCCGTATGCGTATTTTCACAGCTTATATTATAGCACGGATTCCGACGGATTGCAAGAGCAAATTATAAAGATTTTCTGAAAATCCGCGGCGCTTACTGTCCCTCGTCAAAATAGCCGACATACGAGATGCGGTGCGTGCTTTTCGGGAACAGCTGCGCGTGATAATCCACGAAATAATCGTCGGTCATCGCGGCGATGAAATCCATCGTCAGGTCATCCGGATCGCTCTCCTCATAGGGAATCTCCGCCGGATACCAGCGCTGCTTTTCCAGCACGGTCGCGATGTGGTGGCGGTAGAGACAGGATTGCCGGTTATGCGAAACCGCATCCTGATAGATGCGCTCGTACATCTCCTGCATCATCGGGACAACACTCTCGCGCACCTGCTTCTGCACGAACTCCTTGCGGTAGATGCGCGCATAGTTTTCCTCTTTGAGCTGCGTCATCGCGGCAAAGTGTTCGGCGTCCAGCATGAGATAGGGTTTGCCGTAGCTGTGCTCAATCAGGTTGACCTCGAGATTGTTGATGACCTCCGCATTTGTCCGCCCGATTGCCGACTCTGAAAACTCGGATTCCGAGCCGATCAGATGCGCGCGCACCGCATCCTGACGGTCCTTGCCGAGATACGCGATCATATCGCAGACGCGGACAAGGCAGCCCTCCAGCGTGGAAGGAATCAGTTTGCGGTCGCCGTCCTCATCCAAAATGCATTCCTGCATTCTGCGGTCAAATACGGCGAAATCGGTCAGCGGCTGCGGGCGGTATTCCGCAATCGGGAGCTCACCGTTGTGGCAGACAATGCCATCGAGCGTCTGCAGCGAAATGTTATACGGGATGATCGTATCCAGCACGCGGACACTGTGCAGATTGTGCCGGAAGCAGCGTCCGGTGCGCGCATGATAGAGCGCGTGGAGTGCATGCTCGCCTGCATGCCCGAACGGGGTGTGTCCCATATCGTGCCCGATTGCGATCGCTTCGATCAGATCGAGATTCAGCCCGAGCACCGAGCCGATATTCCGCGCAATCCGCGAAACAAGCTGCACATGCAGTGCACGGCGGCAGAGATCGTCATTCCGGAAGAACGAGAACACCTGCGTTTTGTCCGCATAGCGATTGTAAAACGCGCTGTTGAGAATCTTGTCCGCATCCTTGGAAAACGGCTGCCGGTAAATTTTCGGGATATCACTCGGGCGGTCAAGCCGCCGGATGACATCGCTGTTTTTGCAGGCATACGGCGATACCCAGCCCTGCGCCTGCTGCTCGAGAATCTGCTGCTCCAGCTCCGGAGACAGCGCTTCATAATGCCGCATAGTCTCATCCTTTCCGGTCAATCAATGCCATTTGCGAAAGCGGCAGCTGCTCCTGCATGCATTTGAGGAATCCGCTGCTGACTGCAACACCCTGCGCCATGCGCGGCTTCAGATACTTCCGGCTGCCGGTCAGCCAGAAGCAGAGCGGCGTATCACCCGCAAACCGCCTGCAGATTTCCATGACTGCCTTCATCTTTTCCGGTTCGCTGTCGCTGACCTTGCAGCAAAGCTGCTTGGATGCCGCAAAATCCGCGAAGTTCTGCTCGGTCATGATGCTGTCGCAGAACAGCCGGATTTCGCCGTCCTTTCTGGTGAGCTTGCCCTTGACAAACACAAGGGCATCCGGCTGCAGCAGCTTCTGCACCTGCGGATAGAGCGACTGAAACACCAGACATTCCAGCGAGCCGGTGAAATCCTCAACGGTCAGATAGCACATCTGATCGCCCTTTTTCGTGACATGTGCCCGCGCCTCGGAAACCATGCACAGCAGCATCACCGGCGCATGATCTTTCATTCGGATGACATCTGCAATCTCCGGCAGGCGCAGAAGCTGACAATACGGGCGCCAGCGCGAAAGCGGATGTCCCGAGAGATAAAGCCCCGTGACTTCCTTCTCCATCTGCAGAAGCACCTGCTCGGGGAATTCGGGCACCTGCGGCGGCTGCATCTGCGGGACACCGGCTTCCTCAGGCGCATCGCCGAACAGCGAAAGCTGTCCGCTGATCACATGCCGGCTCTGATTGCTGACCGCCGCGATCAACTGCTCATAGGTATCGAGCATCTGCCGGCGGTTCCAGCCGAGGCCGTCAAATGCGCCGCACCGAATGAGACTGTCCACCGCGCGTTTATTCAGATCAGGCCCTGCGTTGCGCTCGCAGAACTCCTGAAAACTACGGTATCTGCCGTGCTCGGTGCGCTCCTTCACATAGCTGCGGATCACATTCGCGCCGAGTCCGCGGACGGCTGCCAGACCAAAGCGGATTCCCCCGCCCGAGACCGTGAATCCGGCGTCTGAGCTGTTGATATCCGGTTTCAGGACAGCGATGCCGTGCGCCTCGGAGAGCGCGATATATTCCAGCAGCTTCGGCGTATACGAAATGACCGAGGTCATCAGCGCCGAGAAATACTCCGCCGGATACCGGCACTTGAGATACGCCGTCTCATACGCAACGCGCGCATAAGCTGCCGCATGGGATTTGTTGAACGCATAGCTTGCAAATGCCGCCATGCGGTCAAAGATGGCATTTGCGGTCTCCTCCGGCACGCCGTTTGCAACGGCTCCGCAGCAGGTCTCATTGCCGTGCACGAAGATTTCGCGCTCCTCCTCCATGACCTTGTGCTTTTTCTTTGCCATTGCGCGGCGCACGAGATCCGCTCTGCCGTAGGAATATCCGGCAAGCGCGCGGCAGATCTCCATGACCTGCTCCTGATACACGATGCAGCCGAATGTCTCGCGCAGAATCGGCTCTAAGAGCGGGTGATCGTAATGCACCTTCGCCGGATCGGATCGCGCCGCAAGATACTGCGGAATCGAATCCATCGGGCCGGGGCGGTAAAGCGAGATCACCGCCGTCAGGTCTGAGATGCAGGTCGGCTGCATCTGCACAAGCACACGGCGCAGACCGTCCGATTCCATCTGGAACACGCCGATGCTGTCGCCCTTTGCAAGCATCCGGAAGACCGCTTCGTCATCCTCGGGAATATCGCTCATGCGGAATTCGGGCTTGCGCTGCTGAATCAGGCACTCCGCCGCACGGATCACCGTCAAGTTTCGCAGCCCGAGAAAATCCATTTTCAGCAGACCGAGCTGCTCCAGAATGTTCATCGTGTACTGCGTGACAACGGCATCATCATTGCGCTGCAGCGGCACCTGTTCCGCAACCGGCACCGCCGAAATCACCACACCTGCTGCATGCGTCGAGGCGTGGCGCGGCATGCCCTCAAGCTTCATCGCCATATCGAGCAGCTGTCTGACCTGCGGCTTTTCGTCATACATCTGTTTGAGCTCCGCAGATTCCTTTACGGCGCGCTCCAGTGTGATCGTGAAATCCTGCGGGATTGCCTTTGCAACCTGATCGCAGAGCGCATACGGCAAATCCATTGCCCTGCCGGTATCCCGCACCGCCGCGCGCGCTTTCAGTGTATCAAATGCGATGATCTGCGCAACATGGTCGGCACCGTAGCGCCGCGTCACATAGTCAATGACGCGCTGTCTGCCCTCGATGCAGAAGTCAATATCAAAATCCGGCATGCTGACACGCTCCGGATTGAGAAAACGCTCGAACAGCAATCCGTTTTTCAGCGGGTCGATATCCGTGATGCCGATGCAGTAGGCGCACAGACTGCCCGCGCCCGAGCCGCGCCCCGGTCCGACGGGAATATCGTGGCTTTTGGCGTAGTGAACAAAATCCCAGACGATGAGATAGTAGTCCACATAGCCCATGCGCGTGATGACATCGTACTCGTAGTTCATCCGCGCGATTGCTTCATCAGAGGGATGCGCACCGTATCTGCGGTGCAGCCCCTCCTCACAGAGCTGCCAGAAGTATGCTTTCGTATCGTTCACGCCCTCGGCGCGGTACTGCGGCAGCTTGATCTTTCCGAACTCAAATGTCACATTGCAGCGCGCCGCGATCTCTGCCGTATTGCGCAGCGCTTCGGGGAACGCTGCAAAGAGCGCGTTCATCTCCTCGGTGGATTTGAGGTAGAATTCATCGTTCGGCATTGCCATCGACGATGGTGCCTGCATGGTTGTGCCCGTCTGGATGCAGACAAGCAGCTTTTGCAGTGCTGCATCGGATTTTCGCAGATAATGCGCGTCATTCGTTGCAGCGAGCGGAATGCCCGTCGCATTTGCGAGCTTGCGCAGTCCGTCCAGCAGGCGCAGATCCTCCTGCAAGCCGTGATTCTGAATCTCGAGATAGTAGTGATCTCTGCCAAAGAGTTCCGCATAGCGTTCGGCGGTCTGTTTTGCGGCTTCAAATTCGCCGCTGCGCAGCTTGCGCGCCACCTCGCCGGACATGCATCCGGAAAGCGCGATCAGTCCCTCATGATACTGCGTCAGCAAGTCCCAGTCGGCGCGCGGCTTTGCATAAAAGCCCTCGATGCTCGCCTTTGACACAATCTGCAGCAGATTCTGATAGCCGAGATTGTTCTCGCAGAGCAGAATCAGATGATAGGGGCTGCGGTCTGCGTGGGAATCCTTATCAAAGCGCGTGCGCGGTGCGACGTAAATCTCGCAGCCGATCACCGGATGCACGCCCGCCGCCAATGCCGCCTGATAAAACTGCACGGCGCCGTACATGACGCCGTGGTCGGTTATTGCGACAGCAGTCTGCCCGTTTTCTTTGACGCGCTCCATGAGCCGGTCGATGCGGCATGCACCGTCCAGCAGCGAATATTCTGTATGCACATGCAGATGCACGAACGGTTCCATGCCGTCACCTCCTGCCTTTCAAATCTGCGCTTCTGCGCTGTTTACTGCTTCTTCTGGCTCTCGCCGATCATCTGGTTGATGCCGTTGAACAGCGCCTCCTGAATCAGCGCGACATAATCCTGCTCTCTGCCGGTATCCTTGATGAGCTTGTCACAGACCTGACGGAACACGCCGTCCACAATGATCGTGATGCCGGGCACCTTTGCGCCGGTCTCACTGTTTTCGTATTCCTGCTTGAGAAATGTTACCTTCGGATTGTCAGCCATGATTCTTACTCCTTTTCAAATACTGTTTTGACGGTTTCCGGCAGTCTGCGGATATCATCCAGCGCCGCCGCGCAGGCATCGACCTTGCCGAAGCCGTATGCCGCATGGATGAACGGCACGCCCGCCTGCTTTGCAGCATCCGCGTCGCCCTGTGTGTCGCCGACATAGATGCAGTCCGTGATGCCCTGACGCTCCATCACAAGGCGGATGTTTTCGCCCTTGGAAAGACCGGTCTTTCCGGCGCACTCGATATCGGTGAACGCATCTGCAAACGGAATCTTGCCGAGATAGGTTTCGATATAGCCCTCCTGACAGTTGCTCACGATGCCGAGCGTGTATTCCTTTGCAAGTGCGCGGATAATTGTTTCCTCCTCCGGGAACAGCGGCGGCTCATCGCCGGGCTCGGGGTTTGTCAGATAGTCAATTTCATCATCCGAGCAGAGCTCCAGAATCGCAATGCGCTCCTTGTCGGGCAGATCAGGGAACATCAGTGCCGCGATTGCCTCCATGGTTCTGCCCATGAAGTTGTGCATATCCGCAACGGTGAACTGTTCTGTGCGGTCTGTCTTTTCGCGGATTGTCTTGTTCCATGCATGTGTGACCTGCTCTGAGGAATCCCAGAGTGTGCCGTCGAGATCGAATAAAATTGCTTTCTTCATTTGCTGTGGTTCCTTTCCGGTAAGCGGCATATGCTCCGCTTCCAATCGAATATAGTAGATCATTTGCAGCCATTGAGGCAGATCGCCGACTGTGCTGCGCAGTTTTTCGAGCGTGCGTTTTCCGGTGCGCCGGTCAAGCAGCGCAAACATCCGGACGAGTGCATTCTCAGATTGCAGGCTCTCCGCAATGCTCTGACTGTCAAAGATCTCAAATGCGCGGTAAAAATCCTTCTGGTAGAATTCGCCTGCGCGGAATGCGATCTGCTTTGCCTGCTGCCAGCGTTCCGGATAGGGCGTATCCTTTGGAAGCTGATTGGAATAGTAATCCCAGACCAGATCCATATGATCAAAGAAATTGCTTTTGATAATCTCGCAGCCGTCCAGCCGGATCGCTGCTCTGCCTTCGTCACGGTCGTGCGTTTTGTGATAGTTCGTCACAAAATAGGTCAGGTGACCGCGCAGGGATTCTGCCAGATATTCCTGTTCCAGCTTCTGCCGGATCTTGCTCCAAGTGTGCATAAATACTCCTTCATTCCCGCTGCTGCGATTATTTTTGCAGCTCCCTGATCTTGTCGCGGAGATATGCCGCATGCTCGAATTCCAGCAGACGCGCTGCCTCCTTCATCTGCGCAGTGAGGTCTGCGATCAGCGCCTCGCGCTCCTGACGGCTCATCTGCTTGTGAACCTTCTTCTCGGTCTTCTCCTTTGTCGAGATTTCCAGAACCTCGCGCACATCCTTGACAATCGTCCGCGGCACGATGCCGTGCGCCTCATTGTACGCAATCTGCAGCGTGCGGCGGCGCTCCGTCTCACGCAAAGCACGCTCCATGCTGCCGGTAATCTCATCCGCATACATAATCACTTCGCCGTGTGCATTTCGCGCTGCTCTGCCGATTGTCTGAATCAGCGAGGTCTCCGAACGCAGGAAGCCTTCCTTGTCCGCATCGAGAATTGCAACGAGCGAGACCTCCGGCAGGTCAAGACCTTCACGCAGCAGGTTGATGCCGACCAATACATCGAATTCGCCGAGACGCAGATCACGGATGATCTCCATGCGCTCCACGGTGTCGATGTCATGGTGCATATAGCGCACGCGGACTTCCATATTTGCAAGGAATGCGGTCAGATCCTCTGCCATTTTCTTGGTCAGCGTTGTAATGAGAACACGCTCGTTTTTATCGACACGCATCTGAATCTCGGAGAGCAGATCCTCAATCTGTCCGATGACCGGCTTGATCTTGACCTCCGGATCGACAAGTCCCGTCGGGCGGATGACCTGCTCGACTGTCTGCGATGCAAACTCCTTTTCGAGCTTGCCCGGTGTCGCTGAGACATACATCGCCTCGTGCACCTTGCTCCGGAATTCATCGAATTTCAGCGGGCGGTTATCGAATGCGCTCGGCAGGCGGAAACCGTATTCGACAAGTGTCTCCTTGCGCGCGCGGTCGCCTGCATACATCGCGCCGACCTGCGGCAGCGTCACATGCGATTCGTCCACAATCAGCAGGAAATCCTCCGGGAAGTGATCGAGCAGCGTGCACGGACGCGAACCCGCCGGACGCCGCGCGAGCACGCGCGAATAATTCTCGATGCCGCTGCAGAAGCCGATCTCCCGCAGCATTTCGATATCATAATTCGTGCGCTGTGCAATGCGCTCCGCCTCGAGCGGGCGGTGGTTCGCCTCATAGAACGCGACGCGCTCCGCAAGCTCCTCCTGCAGATCGGCGATCGCACCCTCGAGCTCCTCGCCGGAGACAACATAATGCGATGCGGGGAAGATCACGGCATGCTTTAGGATCGAGACCGTCTCGCCGGTCAGCAAGGTCGCTTCGGTGATGCGGTCGATCTCGTCGCCGAAAAACTCCACGCGGATCATGTGCTCTGTCGTGTTGACCGGACAGATATCAACCACATCGCCGTGAACGCGGAATCTGCCGCGCTCGAGCGCAATATCATTGCGCTGATACTGAATCCGGACAAGCTCCTCGATCAGCTCCTCGCGGGACATCTCCATCCCCGGGCGCACCGAGACCGACATGCCGCGGTATTCATCCGGCGAACCGAGCGAATAAATGCATGAGACCGACGATACAATGATCACATCGGAGCGCTCTGCAAGCGCCATTGTCGCGCTGTGCCGCAGACGGTCGATCTCATCATTGATCGCGGAATCCTTTTCGATATAGCTGTCTGTGCTCGGGATATAGGCTTCCGGCTGATAATAGTCATAATACGAAACAAAGTATTCGACGGCATTCTCCGGAAAAAACTCCTTGAACTCCGAGCAGAGCTGTGCTGCCAGAATTTTATTGTGTGCAAGCACCAGAGTCGGCTTGTTGCGCGCGGCAATGACATTTGCCATCGTAAAGGTCTTGCCGGAGCCTGTGACGCCGAGCAGAATCTGCTCGTTTTTGCCCGTCTCAAATCCTTCGACAAGCTGCCGGATCGCTTTCGGCTGATCGCCGGCTGCCGCATAGGGTGCATGCAGCTTGAAAGAACGCTGTTCCATTTGTCCTCCTACTCGATTTCCAATCCCATAAAGACGCCCTGTTCGCGCATCGAAACCGCCTGATCGCCGCTGACGATCACATGATCGACCAGCGTGATGCCGCACTGCTGCAGGATCGGGACCAGATGCCTTGTCGCCGCGATATCCTCGCCCGATACCTTTGCCGAGCCGCGCGGATGATTATGCGCCAGAATGATTGTATTGCTGTTTGCGCGGTACGCAAGCTCCGTCAGCTGCCGGACGGTCATCTGTGCAGCAGAGGGATGTCCCTCGGCGACAACCTCGCAGCGCATCACGCGCAGTTTTTCATCGAGCAGCGCCGCACGGATCACCTCGCGCTCCTCGAACAGATAAAGATCAAGAAAGAATTTGCAGACCTTGCGGTAGGTATCCAGCTCCTTGCCGACCATCTGCACGCCGGCATCATACTGCGAAACCGCGCGGAACAGCGCAAGCAGCACTGCCGCATTCTCGCTGATATAGGGCTCCTGCATCAGGTCCTGCGGATCGGCGGTCAGCACATTGTGCAGACTGCCGAAGCGGCTGAGCAGATTGTGCGCAATCTCATTGGTATCACGCCGCGGAATGCCGTAAAACAGCAGCAGTTCCAGCACCTCATGCTGCTGAAATCCGTTGAGGCCGGTTTCAAGAAATCTGCGGCGCATTCTGCCGCGGTGACCGCTGTGAACCGAATCTGCCATATCCCCGCTCCTTTCCCGATACTTTCCTGATAGGTTCTGTTCTATTATACCGGATTTTACATGCTTTGTCAATGCAATCCGCACATTTGTTCGGAAATCTTCGGCAGTATTTGACTTTTTCCGGCAGCTATGGTATAATAAAAGAAATATGTCCGATTGAAGATTTTGGTTGATAGGAAAGGAACCTGCTGCATGATTCATCAGTATCAGCTCGGCGGCTACAACATTGTTCTGGACGTCTGCTCCGGCGCAGTCCATGCCGTTGACGAACTCGCTTATGATATGATCGCGCTCTATGAGCAATGTCCGAAAGACGAGGTGCTGCGCCGGATTACCGAACAATACGGCAGCCGGGATGACATCACGCCGGAAGACATCGCGGAATGCTATGACGATATCACCGCGCTCAAGGAGCAGGGCAAGCTGTTCTCGCCCGATACCTTTGAGCCGATTGCCGGCACGCTCAAGCAGAAAACCGCAGGCGTTGTCAAGGCGCTCTGCCTGCACATCGCACACACCTGCAACCTCAACTGCGCCTACTGCTTTGCAAGTCAGGGCAAATATCACGGCGACCGCGCTGTGATGAGCTTTGAGGTCGGCAAGCAGGCGCTCGATTTTCTTGTTGCGCATTCCGGCACGCGCCGCAACCTCGAGGTTGATTTCTTCGGCGGCGAACCGCTGATGAACTTTCAGGTTGTCAAGGATCTGGTTGCATACGCCAGAAGCATCGAGAAGGATGCAGGCAAGAATTTCCGTTTTACACTGACAACAAACGGTCTGCTGATCGACGATGATGTGATCGACTTTGCGAACCGCGAGTGCAGCAATGTTGTGCTCTCGCTCGACGGCAGAAAGGAAATCCATGACCGCTACCGTGTCGATTACGCGGGCAACGGCAGCTGGGAAAAAATCGTCCCGAAATTCCAAAAGCTTGTGGAATCGCGCGGCGGCAAAAACTATTATATGCGCGGAACGTTCACACATGCAAATCCGGATTTTCTCGAGGATATCAAGGTTATGCTCGATCTCGGATTCCGCGAGCTGAGCATGGAGCCGGTTGTCGCGGCGGAGGGCGATGCATCTGCGCTGACCGAGGAAGACCTGCCCGTTGTCATGGAGCAGTATGAGAAGCTCGCTGAGTTGATGATTCAGAAGCGCAAAGCGGGCGATCCGTTCACGTTCTATCACTACATGATCGACCTGACCGGCGGTCCGTGCATCTATAAGCGCATCTCCGGATGCGGCTCCGGCACCGAATACATGGCTGTGACGCCGTGGGGCGATCTCTATCCGTGCCACCAGTTTGTCGGCGAGGAGAAATTCCGGCTCGGCGATATCTGGAAGGGCGTGGAAAACACCGCCATTCAGGATGACTTCATGGCATGCAATGTCTATGCGCGCGAGGAGTGCCGCACATGCTGGGCGCGGCTCTATTGCTCCGGCGGCTGCGCGGCAAACGCCTACCACGCAACGGGCTCTGTCCGCGGCGTCTATGAATACGGCTGCAAGCTGTTCCGCAAGCGCATGGAGTGCGCGATCATGGCGGAAATCGACCGGCAGTTCTCACAATCCGAATGAACACGCCGATCTATGATTTTGCGCGGAAATACGCAGAATCCAATGCAATCCGGATGCACATGCCCGGGCACAAGGGCATCCCGCTGCTCGGCTGTGAGCCGCTCGATCTGACTGAGATCAGCGGCGCAGATGAGCTGTTTGCACCGGACGGCATTATCGCAGAGAGTGAACGCAATGCGTCCGGTGTCTTCGGCTGCCGGACGCTCTATTCTACAGAGGGCTCCTCGCTCTGCATCCGCGCGATGCTCTATCTGATTCTGCAGTATGCGGCGGCAACCGGCAGAAAGCCTGTGATCGCCGCAGGACGCAATGTGCACAAAACCTTCCTGACCGCAGCGGCGCTCCTGCGGTTCGAGATCATCTGGCTGGAGCAGTCCCCCGCTGCCTCTTATCTGACCGGCGGCATCTCAGAATCAGCGCTGCAGAAACTCAGAAATGCGCCGGAGCCGCCTGCCGCGATCTGGCTGACCGCACCGGATTATCTCGGCACGCTCGCAGATATCCGGCATGCTGCGGCGTTCTGTCATGCGCATGATATGCTGCTTGCCGTTGACGGCGCACACGGCGCATATCTGCGGTTTCTGGAGCAGTCGCTGCATCCGGTCGATCTCGGCGCCGATCTCTGCTGCACCTCTGCGCACAAAACGCTGCCTGTCCTGACCGGCGGCGCCTATCTGCATCTTGCAGACCGTGCACCGGCATATCTGCATGAAAACGCAAAAGCCGCAATGGCGCTGTTTGCAACTACAAGCCCGAGCTATCTGATTCTCGAATCGCTCGATCTCTGCAATCATTATCTGGACGGAGATTTCGCATCTGATCTCTCCGGATGCACGGCACATCTGGAACGCATCCGGCAGACGCTCCGGCAGCACGGCTGGCAGCTCTGCGGCGACGAACCGATGAAGCTGACGCTCCGGACAAAGCCCCGCGGCTATACCGGCACAGAACTCGCGGAGATTCTGCAAAAGCATCATATCTATGTTGAATTCGCCGATCCGGATTATCTTGTGATGATGCCCTCGCCGCAGAATACAGCGGCGGAGCTTGACGCAGTCTGTGCCGTGCTCTGTGAGATTCCGCAGCGTCCGGCTGTCACCGCAGAGCCTCCGCCGATCCCGCAGAACCATACGCAGGCGATGCCGCTCAGCGAGGTACTGTCGGCGCGCACAGAATCGCTGCCTGCTGCACAATGCGCGGGACGCATCTGTGCGGCATTTTCGGTATCCTGTCCGCCCGCTGTCCCGATTGTGATCTGCGGTGAACGCATCACCGATGAGGCGATCCGCTGCATGCAGTATTACGGCACCGGAACCTGCCGTGTTGTCATAGAATAACAAAACCGCGAGCCCGTGATCTTCGGGCTCGCGGCTGTTTTATCGGGAGTTTTCAGGCTTACTGGTCAAGGTCAATGAACTGCACCTGACCGAATTCCGCTTCTTCGATATTGTTCGTGATATCCTTGAGTGCGGACAGAACGGAGAAGTCAATGCCGGCGGATTTCTTCGCGACTGCGATCTTGTAATCCGCTGAAACGCTGCCTGCAGGTGTATCCTGCGGTGTCAGCAGAATTGCGTGTGCGGTATTGACCGAGTTGATCACCGTGTCATAACCCTCCTTGGAATCCTCGGAGGAGAGCACAACGATGAATTCATCCGAACCGGTGCGGTAAACCGTTCCGTTCGGGAACACCTTGCGCAGCGACTCAACCGTCGAAACAAGAATCTGGTCACCGGCATCCGTGCCGTAAAGTGCGTTGATTTTGCTGAAGCCCGCAACGTTGACAAATACAACATAGTAGCAGGAATCTTTTACCTCTCTGAGGTTCGGTGCGACCATCGAGAACGAAACGCGGTTGTCGGCGTCTGTCAGGATGTCTCTGAACATTGCGGTGTTCAGCGATTCCTTGGTCTTTTCGGTTTTGACGATCTGCGAACTGAGCTTTTTGTTCGTCGCCTCCTGACGCTTGTTGATAAGATGGAAAACGAGCATCAGACCAACCAGCAGAAGACCGAACACGATCAGGAACAGCAGCATGTTGTTGCTGAGGCCGTAGATCTCATTCTTTGCATCCGTAAGGAACAGATACCAGTTGTGATCTTCGAGGTAATACCAGTTTGCGACCATGTTCACGCCGTCTTCGTCACGGTATTCAAATCTGCCGTTCTTCGGCGCCTCACCTGCATAGGTGATCAGGTACTCGCGCGCCTGTGCAGTCAGATCGAAGATCTGCTTTTCCTTCGGCTCTCTGCCGATCATGTACTCATCAGAGTTGAACACATAGCGATCAGTTGCAGCATCGACCAGACTGTAGCCGGAACTTTCAAGACCGGGGCTCTCGAGCTTTCTCAGGTCATTGACGAGGCCGTCCGTGAAAATGCCGAGACCGACCAGACCGATTGCGTGATGCGCGTCATTATAGACCGCCTTGTACATCGAAATGATCTGCTTGCCGCTTGCAGGCGAGATGATGATGCCGGTGTCATAAACACCTCTGCCGGCTTTTGTCATGCCGTCATGCAGCTCTGCAAGCGCATCCGGATCCGTTCTGGTCACCATGCCGGGCACCAGCGGATTGGTGTGTGCAAGCACGTAGGTATCCCACTTACTTGTATAGATGCCTTCCAGATACGGGATATCATCGGAGAACTTCTCGGTGTAATCCTGCGCTTCTTTTTTGAGCTTCTCATTATCAGGGTCCTCAAGCAGCGCGGAGACCTGCTTCGCATGGCTGTACGCAATCAGCGTTTTTTCCGCGTTCTCAACGTAGTTGTTGATGATCAGCGCGCGCTCGTGATTGAGCTGCGCCATCTGATCCAGCGCATTCTGCCGTGTTTTATAGGCAACCAGAGCGGAAATAGCTGTCAGCAGCAGAAGCATCAGCACGAGCTGAATCGCAAGGATCCGGTTCATTGCTGACTTTTGTTTATTCTTTTTCTTTGCCATGGTAAAATAGACTCCCTTTCCAATCAATCAATTTCAAAGCGATCAGTTTTTCTTTTTGAAAAATCCAAACCGCTTTTTCTTCTCTGTCTTTTCTTCTTCCTCGTCATCATCATCCGCGGTGACGCTGAGCAGACTGTTCACGCGATTTTTCAGCAGATTCGATTCATTGCTTGCTTCTGGCGGAAGGGGTGCGGAAACCGATGTGACACGATGCACGCTTGCCACAGGTTTAGAAACGCGCATCTTCTGATGCGCCTTAATCTGCTCACTGAATTCGGAAATCGGAACACCGCGATCCTGCATCATGATCTCACAATACATGTTGTCCATATGGAGTGCGAGAATCTGCTGCATGCAGTCATAACAAGGCAGAAGCGGAATCCCGTTCGAGATTGAAAGCAGCAGGAGTGCTTCAATGACAGATTCGCCCATGACCTGCATATTCCGGATTGCCTCCAGCTCAGCATGGACATTCTGCCGCACACCGCCGCGCACTTCAACATGGTTCAGTCCGGTAAAAAGCCGCCCTGAGGCAGAACACAATACACAGACTGTGTCATCCGGACCGACCGGCTCGCCGCTTTTCAGCCGCTGCATTGCAATTTCCTGTGCGCGCTGAATAATCGCATCATAGTTCACAAAATTAACCACCCTTCGGCATATTAGAAAGATTGAGTGTTACATGGAATCGTCGAAAGTTGTCTGTATTGTCTTCTTATTTTATGATTATACCACAATTATCGGCAAGTGTCAACCGCTTTTCCGCAATTAGTGAGGAAAAATGTAAAAAAATGCAGTTTATCACAATAGACATGTTCAGATTTCGGGTTATAATCGTAAGAATTTCAATCAAAAGAATGATACATCTTTTTTGCAGCAAAAATACCAGAAAAACAGTGAAACTGCTCCGTAATTGTAAACATTTTCTGAACAGATGATTTTTCACCACAAAAAGGTGATTTTACCCCTTGCTTTTTTTGAAAATATGTGCTATAATATACGATATACTAGGTGTATAATGAAAATCGAACGGGATACGGTTTTCAATTTCCATATACCATAAAGAGAAGGAGTGCTTTGTATGACCTACATGCTCAATGATATTGATGAGGCAATAGATCGAAAGTTTCTGGTGACGAAAAAACTGAACAATCAGGTTGAGCCGGGTACGATCGTCCATATCATGGATGCACACGGGAACAAGGACGGCTCTATCAACGTCTATTATCGTATTACCTATACCAAGCAGGAGTACACTGTCAAGTTTGACAATGTCAAGCAATTCTGCAAGTGGGCGCGTCCGGATAACTTCATCGCGCGCCACTATGAGAACTTCAATATCAAAGAGATTCAGCGCTACGTGAAGGTCAAGGACAGAACCTTTACGTCCTTCTGCCTGCCGTTGATTCTTCTGGCACTGGTTTTCATCTGGCTGCTGTGCATCGTGCTGTTTGACGGCGGTACGCTTGGTATCGTGATCGGTATTGTGCTCTCGATCCTTGCTGCAGTCGCAATTACGATGGTCTATCGCAACAACAGACAAAAAGCGCTGATCAAGTTCTATCGAAAGGTCAGTGCAAATTCCAACTGGGGCGTCAATTTCAAGTAACCCCAGCTATCATTAAAATCAAAGGACCGTACCGGAACGTGCGGTCCTGTTTTTATGCCAAATTTTGGAATTGCAGAAAACAACAAAGCCCTTCTCCGCTGAACGAAGAAGGGCTTTTGATTATACGCCTTTTTTGTAGTTGAAATTGTTTTTCGCAACCTTCTTGCGGGCTCTTGCATTCTTGAGCATCTCCTCTTTGGAGAGACCGGTTGCGAGCTCCTCAGCTGCATCTGCTGCTGCTGCATCGGAGTCATCAAGGAAGCTTGTGAGACGCTTCCGGTAAGCGCCGCCGCCGCCCTCAGCAAGCGTCTGAGAGACCATAGAGCTCTGCTGTACAGCGCCTGTTGCGTGTACAGAAGCGCCCATGCCCTGCTGCGGCTGGATATATGCGCTCTGCTGGGGCATATATCCCTGCTGCGGCATAAAGCCCTGCTGCGGATAGCCGCCCTGCATCGGATAGCCACCCTGCATCGGGTAACCGCCCTGCATCGGGTATCCGCCCTGCATCGGGTAACCGCCCTGCATCGGGTAGCCGCCCTGCATCGGATAGCCGCCCTGCATCGGGTAGCCGCCCTGCTGCGGATAACCGCCCTGCTGCGGATAGCCGCCCTGCTGCGGATAGCCGCCGGCGCCGAATCCGGGATAACCGCCCTGTTCGCCGTCAGCGCCAAGCGTTTTCACCTCACCCGGCGCACCGGAGGCAGGACCGTCATAGAACGGATTATTCTCATCAATCTGCAGACCTGCAACAAACTGATTGGTTGCAGGAGCCGGCGCCTTCTCGTGTGCCGGAGCAGATTCAGCATCATCAAAGCCGCTCATGAAGTCATTGACTGCATCTGCGACAACAGCGGTCAGCGCTGATGCCGGCTTTGCCTCGTCCTCGGAGACAAGAACCGTGCACGCGGCATTGCCTGCATTCGCGAGAACAAGTCTGCTGATGCTCTTTTCAGAGGGCTCGACAACTGCATCGTCGGAAAGCCCGACTGTCACAAGACCGGTTGCAATCTGCATGCCGGAGAGTGCGGTGACAGCCTGCGAAACGGAATCAACCACAACAGCCGTTCCATCCTCGATCCCAATACCGGTCACGCCCGCGACGACTGCATTGCGCGCTGTCTGGATCACGGTGACCGATGCCTGTTTTTGTTCTGAAAAATCGGGAAAATTCTCTCTGACGGAAGCCGCATACTTCCGCGCGAGCCCGAGAAGCTCCTTAATTTCCATTCCTATTCAATTCCTTCCTAAAATAAAATGAAATAAATCAGGATTCAGGTATTCCTCAGCGCAGCAAGGCGCTGTGCCTTCCGTTCTGCGGCATGTGCCTTTCTGTCTGCGACCTCTGCCTTCAGCATCGGTACTTTTTCCTGCAGAAGATCCAGGTCACAGATGCATGCAAGGGAGATATCATCCTCTGTGCCGTAGTGGGAGCGCTTCGTCAGGTTCTTTTTGACAGACTGGGCAAATGCTTCCAGATTATCAAGCTGGCTCGTGATAATGAGATGATATTCCAGGAAATCATCCTCATTGCTGAAAGAAGTATAAAGACCATCTGACGACGCATACATCGCGATCGCCTTTTTATTTTCAACATAGAAGCTGTTGAACATGGATGCGGCGTTACTGTTGCACATGGATGCCGTCATATTTGCCGGCGCAGATTCATCGTACACCATCGGCATGACCGGCACACCGTCCTCATAGATCGCGACAAGGCTGCCGTCACCGATCTGGAGTCCGAACTGGAAACCGCGTCCGCAGACAGCAACAACCAGAGTTGTGCCGTAATAGGACTCAGGCGGAATCTCCTTGAACTCCTCTTTTGTAAACTTCTGCATTTCTGCAAGTCTGACCGGATTATTGGCAAGATGCTCCTGTACGTGGGCATTCCAGTTGGCGATGATCTGTTTTTTCATATTTTTCAGGATCATCTTATGGTTCTTCGGAAAATTCTGCTCAAAGCCTTCCGGATCCGCATAGAAATGCCGGAGTGTTTCAAGAGCAGACTCCACCGCAAACTGCGATCCCAAATGACTCCTGAAATACTTTTTGCTGCCATGACCGTCGGCAATTACAGCGACAGAGTAATGCTCATTCACCTCATATGCCGAATGGTCCTGACAGACCAGTCCGCTGGTTTCGTGGCTCGCGCCAATGACAGAATGGCTGAAACCGCCGAACATCGCAACAGTCCTCCTTATAAAATGAAATAATAGCGCGGATAACCGGCAGGATTACCAGCCGGTATCCAGAGAGATCGCATCCGAATCGCCGAGATTCGTCATGGAATCCTGAATCTGCTGACCGAGCAGCTTCTGCTTTGCAGCGCGGACTTCCTCCTCGCTCAGCTCATGGTTGACGTCATCAGAGAGCGTCATACTCTTGCTGCCGATCTGTGCAGAGGTGACAGCAATGATCTTGATCATCTGTGCGAGCTGACCGCCGGAGTATGCGTGAACAACCGTATCCTTCGAGCCGGTGAACTCCTCGAGCATCTCATCATTTGCTTCGCTGCCGATACCGAGCGCAGCCTTGAGGCCGAACTTATACCAGCTGTTCTGTCTGAGCTCCTCGAGTGCCTCCTTGTAGTCATCCGACGGATAACCGTCAGTCATCAGGAAGATGACCGGCGCAAAGGAGAGCGACGGCGAATTCAGGAAGCTGTTGCGGGACATTCTCGCAGAAAGCTCGCGGAACGCTTCGCCCATGTTCGTCACACCGTCCGCACGCAGACGGGTCCACTCAAAGTCCTCGATCAGGATCGGCTCGTTGTACATCCAGCGAACCTGTGTGCCGAAGGTCAGAACTGCGACCTTGACATCGGTATCCGCCTCGCCGACTCTGCGAATCTCGGGGATCAGCTCCTCCATAACGGTATTGAGCTCACCGATCTTCTTGCCGACCATGCTGCGCGAGGTGTCGATCAGGAAGAAGATGACAAGGCTCTTCTTCGAGACGCTCGTTGCGCTCAGCGGATCGTCATCATCAAAATCGAGCAGATCATCGGCAGCATCGACAACCGGCTTTGCAGCCGCCTTTGCCTCTTTGACTGCCTGCTGCGCGGTCTTCTTTGCCGGAGCGGCAGCCTGATCTGCAGCTGCTGCAAGCCCCTCCAGCGAGGATGCAGCAGCGCCGGAAGCCTGCTTCATCAGATTTGCAGCAGCCTCCTCGATCGCTTTCGCTTTCGCCTGTGCAGTGGTTTCTGCACCTGCAGCGCCTTTCTTTTCATTGCTCATAACTCAGATTCTCCCTTTCATGTTATGCAATCATATTGCATGGCATCACAGCGATGCCGTTACTTCACCGAAATTGATGACAAGCCCCTGCCAGACAGGGAAACCCTTTCCGGGCGGAATATCATAGAAGTCGCCGTCCGGCATTTTGACACTCCATGTTTTGTTCGACATGTTCTTGAAGCCAAGCACACCGGGCTTCAGACGGTTTTCGACGAGCTCGCCGGCAATGGTCTGGAAGTCCTCGGAATCCGGATCAATCTCGCATTCATAAAACACGCAGCCGAGATAGAGCGGCATACGGTTCTTGCGGTTGCTGAATTTCAGCGTATCGAAGATCGTGCCGCACTGCGGGCATTTGAATGACTTGGAATCCGGCTGTTTGAACGTCGAGCAGAAGTTGGTTCTGCCACAGCTGCACTGAATGATCTCAGAGCGCAGGCGGATAAAGATCTTCTGCCATTCGTTCTCAATGATGCGCTTGTTCGGATCGGAGATACCCAGCGTAAAGGAGCGGATGAACGCATCCTTGACGTAATCCGGATAGATCCGCCAGAACTTGATGACATTATCGTGAATACCGCGGACAGGACGGTTGCTCGCATTATCGGGATCATAAATAAAGACCGCGTTCTGTCCGTAGTGCTTCAGCTCAGAGGATTCGGTCAGGCAGACATCTCTGACGACCTTTTCGCCTTCCATCGGGTCGCCGCGGAAGAGCAGTTTGAAAAGCACAACCGCAAGCGAGTATTTATCCGTCTGGACATTCGGTTTTGCTACACCGCGGACAACCTCCGGCGCCATATAGCCGGGTTTGCCGCCGATGCCGAAGTTGCTGCCGTCCGGTGCGATGTTATCGCAGTCGCAGACGAGCACGGCGCCGGTATCCATATTAATGAAGAAGCCGCCGTCATTGAGGTCCTGATAGCTCTTGCCGGCGCGGTGAAGCTGCCGGAAAGCGTTGACAATATTGATCACGGCAGTCACCATTGCGTAAAGGCTGGTGAACCGGACCGGTGTCTTTGTGGATCTGCCCGTGAGCGGATTCACAGAAAGTTTATAGGTGTTGAGGATATCGACGAAGGAATCGAAGCTTTCGGGCTTCAGCTCCATGAGGTAGCCGAAGGTGCCGTCCTCGGTCTCCTTTGTCAGATATTTCGGCCACAGGAACTTGTTGCTCGGCGGGCCGTCGCTGATATTGTTCTGGATATTCTTGCGGAACGCCTTGGGGTTCTTCATCTTGTCGATGTCATACCATTTCAGCGCCCACTTCATGCCGTTATAGCGGACAACGTAGACAGTACCCTGTCCGCCGCTGCCGATCACACCGAGAACCTCAGCCTTTCCGCCGTATTCCATTTCGACTTCCTGGCCGATCGAAAGCTCTACCATGCGAATCTGTCCTCCTGTAATGTAATCATGTCCGCTGCAATGCGGTCAGCTGCTCAACGCGCGCCCGGGAGATAGGTCTCGACCGGAATCGCATTCGCGAGGCAGTATTTATAAACGTAAGAATTTTCAACGCAGACAATCGTCAGGCGCGGGCAATATGCAAATGCATTCTTGTCGATGAACTTGACGCTGTCCGGCAGTGTCAGCTTGCGCAGACGCTCGCAGCCTGCAAATGCCTGCTCGCCGATGCTGCTGACGGTATCGGGAATCTCGACGATTTCGAGTGCGCGGCAGAACGAAAATGTGCTGTCCGCGATTTCCATGATACCCTCCGGCAGATTGATGCTGACAAGCTTTTCGCACTGGCTGAATGCCGCCTGCCCGATCTGGCGCAGCGACGCCGGCAGTTCGATCATGCGCAGATGCTTGCAGTTGGAGAATGCATATTCACCGATTGCAAGCAGCGTATCCGGCAGCTGCACGGAACGAAGATTGCCGAAGCCGTCGAAGCTGAATTCCTCGATCTTGGTGCTGCCCTCCGGAATGACAACATTCCGCGAGAGGAAGCGGTATTTTGCAGCCGCCGAACGGCTGAAGATATTGTCATTGACACTGACAGGACGCGTCTTCTTCTTCGGCTCATCGTCCTCCTCGGTCTTTTCGGGAACCCGCATCGGGGATTCATACACCCAGCCGAGCATATAGGTCAGGCTGGCGAGCACGAATTCCGCGGCATTCTCCGAGAGGAACTTTTCGCCCAGCATGACGCTTCGCGCCTTGGTGACAGCCATCTCATGGTTGCCCTGTTCCGAAAGCAGCACGCCGAGGATTCCGTCCTCGACCATACTGCGAAGCAGCTTGCGCTCCTTATCATACTCAGCGGTGTAATCGTTGAGCAGAGCAGTGAAGCGCTTTCCGTTGAAATAAAGGTTGCCCTCATACTTCACAAAGAGACCGTCTGCATGCTCCTTGAGCAGGGTCTTCAGCTGCAGCTGAATATGCTGGGTATTATCAAAGCCCTCGATTGTCTGGAGGGCAGGTGCTCCGCACTCCGGACAGGAAATGCTGTTCGGAGGGAGTTCAGCACGGCATTTCTCACACTGCATAGTCAACTCTCCTGAATTTGATTCTGTTTCTTTATTTTACACACTGCAGGTGCGGCAGGGTATAATACGCCCCTGCATGTTTCTACGCTGTCATTATAGCATGTTTTTTTTCGATTGTCAAGTAACGGAAGTATCATATAAGCCAAATTTACACGAAAAAGACAATAAATGAAATCAGAGCACTCCGCGATCAAAAAGTGCGATTCTTCTTGATTTTCGCGGTTTTTCGGAGCAAAAACGAAAATCGCTGTTTTAATTATTTTACTTTGCGTTTGTGCATTATTGCTAAAACTGATAGATTAAAATTGTTTTGAGTATAAAATAAAACACCTTGAAATTTTTTCGTAAATGTGCTATTATAATTATGTTTAGTCATGATGGCAGTTTTATCGTTTGTCAGGCAGGCGGTTCTGCTTTCGTGAAAACTTCATCTGAATTCATTTGCAGGAGGAACGTACATGAACAAGAAGAGCAGAAAGCACTTCGCCAGACCGGCGCTTTGCAGCATCGCACTGGCTTTGAGCCTGTCTGTATCCGGATGCGGACTCTCCAGCTCAGTAACTCGTATGGGTTCCGCTGACGTAGGTACCAAAATCTATGTCATCGGTCAGTCCAAGAGCATCGAGTTCTGGGAGAAGGTCAAACAGGGCGCGATCGAGGCCGGTGAGGAGCTTGGGTATGATGTTGTCTACACAAGTGCGGATTCCGTCGCCGATATCGACGGTCAGAAGAAACTGATTCATGAAGCGATCAATGCCGGTGCGCAGACGATCGTTATTGCACCGAACGATCCCGAGAAACTGAATGAAGACCTGCAGGAGGCTGTTGATGCAGGCATTGATATCCTGACGATTGATTCCGATGCGAACTTCGACGGCCGCAGCGCTTATATCGGAACCATCAACGCATCGAGCGGTGCGATTGCAGCGCGTCATGCACTTGAATATCTCTCAGACTATTATAATGATAAGGTTCTGGTTGTGCGCGAATCTGATTCGCTCGCAATCGGTGACCGTCTGAGCGGCTTCCTGCCCGCTTTGATCGGCGGCGTCAAATCCAGTGCTGCCGTGAAGTATGCTGATATCATTGCAGCAAACGCGCAGGCTGAGCTCGAAGGCGCAACTGACATTCCGGAGTCTATCCTCGGTCCGGCACGTGGTGCTGCAGCCGCTGCTACAGCAAACAACGCCCCGGAGGAGGCAGTCGCACGAGCCGTTGCGAATGCGGTCTCTGCACCTGCAAAAGCGGAAAATATTGATGTTCAGGTTGCAGCAAGAGCTGCAAAGCTCGCTGTTGACGCACAGGGCGGAAACGGTGACCTTGCTGCAAAGCTGACCCGTGAATTGATGACCGGCTCAACCGGTACGGATTCTGAAACACCTGACGAAAATGCTGAGCCGACATACAACAGCACAGAGGAAGTTGAGGCTAAGGTCAACGCTGCTGCACAGGCTGCTGCAAAGGCTGCTGCCGGAAAAGGCGCATCTGCTGCCGAAATCGCTGATGCTGCCGCACAGGCTGCAATCGAAACTGCTCTGGAGCTCGGTGCCGGTCCCGGCACTGCTGCAAAAGCTGCAGGTCAGGCTGCCGGTATGAACGGCGGTGACTCGATCGCCGCATCCTCCGCAGCATCCGCTGCTGTTGATGAAGCAAACAGAAAGAACAGCGCAGGTCAGGGAGGTGCTGCTCAGCAGGGCGGTGCTCCTGAAGGCGCTGCACAGCAGGGCGGTGCTCCTGAAGGTGCTGCACAGCAGGGCGGTGCTCCCGAGGGTGCTGCACAGCAGGGCGGTCCGGATGCTTCTGTTGAAGTTCCGGCAGAGCTCGCGACAGCTGCACAGCAGGCTGCTAAGACAGCTGCTGCAAACGGCGCACCTGCCGATGCAATCGCGCAGGCTGCTGCTGAGGCTGCTGCATCAGCAGCAATCGAGATGGGTGCAAGCCCTGCCGCTGCAGGTCAGGCTGCTGGTCAGGCTGCCGGCATGAACGGCGGCAACGCGCAGCTTGCAGGCTCGACAGCAGCACAGACTGTTGCTAAGGCTCTTGCCGAAGGCGGCGAAGGTGCTGAAGGCGGCGAAGGCGCGCAGAAGCCTGATGATGCACAGCAGGGAGAGACTCCATCCACAACCACCTTACCGTCGATCAATTCGATCAACCCGGTCGCAGGCATCCTGAACTGCAAGGGTCTCGCTGAAAATGCAAAGGCTGAGATCACACAGATGCTTTCCACCAAGGAAGGTTCCAACATCAAGGTCATCTTCGCAACCAGTGAGAACTCCACGCTCGGCGCCTGCCAGGCAATCAGCGATCTCGGTCTTGTCGGCAAGGTCGCAATCGTCGGCTACAACTCCAGCGAAAATGAGCTCACCTATATGAAGAACGGTACGCTGAGCGGTCTGATTCTTCAGAACCCCTACAACATGGGTTACCTCGGTGTTTACTACGCCGGAAGACTCAAGATCGGTGAAAACGTGAATCAAGTAGTCGATACCGGTGCAACCTATGCTTCGCTGAACAACCTGAATTCTGACGATATCAAGCTGCTGCTTGATCCGGCTGAGTTCACGAAGAAATAAAGGAGGGGGAAAGAGCAATGGCAAACAATCAACAGAAATCTGATTTCAGAGGCACAACCTATGTGATTCTGGGTATTGTGCTCGCAGTCATCATGGTGCTGAACATGTCCCTGCTTTATTTCAACTACGCTGCTGCAAACCGTACATTTACAACGACATCCAAGGAAATGAACCTCATCAACAGCGCAAACGGTATGCTCGAGGGCATCAACGGCGAACTGATGGAAACGATCGCAGGCATCGGCAACACACAGGGTCACATCAATGCAATGGCCGGAATGTTCCCGGCTGTTCAGGATAAGCTCGATCAGTATGAACAGGTCGGCTACCACAACGAATACGCACTGAGACGTTTCCGTCACGCCCGTGCTTATATCACTGCTTATCAGAGCAAGCTGGATCAGTTCCGTGAACAGTACACGGAGGTCCTCAGAACCAACGATGAAGATAAGATTAAAGAATTTGAAGCTTCGCTGAAAAACCTCTACGATCAGGAGATTTCTCCGCTTCAGACTGCATCTTCCGAAATGCTGGTCGCTTCGATCGCAATCGGTTCCGCAGCTGCTAACCAGCGTACCGCGGATACCAACCGCAACATGTACCTGATCCTTGCGATTCTGGCAGCAATCCTTCTGATCGGTGAAATCGCAATCTTCCTCGCAGCAAGATACAACAAGCGTGCAAGCGAAGAAATCAGCCGCAAGAGCGCACAGTTCGCGGAAGCATCCTCGAAGCTTATGCGTTCCCGTGAGAAGATGGAAGACATCGCTGTTTCCAACATTCTGACCGGTCTGAAGAACCGCTACGCACTTGAGCAGGATATCGGCGAGAGACTCGCAACCGAGCAGTTCAATATCGCAGTCTTTGACCTCGATAACTTCCGCAGCATCAACGATACCTACGGCTATGACTTCGGTGACGAATATCTTGCCCAGATCGCTGAGCGCCTCAAGGAGGAGTTCGAGCAGTTCGCGGATATCTACAACATCACCGGTAACGAATTCTGCTTTGTCTTCAAGAGAACGGTCTCCGATACACAGGTCATCCGTCTCGTGGAGAACATCGTCAATGTCATGACCAGCCCGTACACGATCCTGAACCTGACAGTTCAGCTGACTGTCTCCGGCAGCACCTATCACTACCTCGCTGGTGACTGCCTGAACGTCAACTCGCTGCTCGTCAAGATGGACAACGTCCTGCGTAACGCAAAGCGTGCAGGCGGCGGTCAGATCTTCCAGGTTATGAACATCTGATGTACAACAGCACAAGATGATACAAAAATCAGTTCGCTGTCTCAGCACGGCGAACTGATTTTTTGTGCGGACATGTTTGTACGAATTGTACAATCGGGCAAAAAAGACAGCGATAATCCGGCTAATTGACAGCAATGTGTAAAATCGTAAAAAAAGACAATTGTATTGTACGAAGTTCTATTGACTTTTCATGAATTTTGATGTATAATAACAATATAATAGAAATAAGAGCGAAACACTGCAAAAAATATATACTAATTCAGCGTACAACGTACAACTTTTGCAATACCCGCTTCTCGGTTCATCCGAAATATATAAACGGGAGGAAAAAGGGAATGTCTGAATCCAGATTTATGAAAACAGTGCTGTTCGGCGGTTATGACCGTGAAGGCGTCGAGCAGAAATTTGAACGCCTCAGTGCCAAGCTCTTTGAGCTTGAGAATGAACTCTCTGAAAACAGGTCGCTGCTTGCATCCGTGCAGAACGGCGGTGACGAAGCAGCGGCGCTCCGTGATATGCTGGAGCAGGTGCGCGGAGAGCTTTCCAAGGTTCAGGCAAAACAGGAAACCGCTGCGCATCAGCTGCGGGCGCTGGACGCAACAATCGCGGACAAAGACCGCGAAATCGAATCACTCAAAGCAAAGGTCATCTCGCTGCAGGATCAGATCCGTGAGCGGGATATGAAGCTCACTGCGTTTGAAGCAGATGACGATACCAAGCCTGCCCGCGCTGCAATCGCTGAGGTTGAGGAAAAGGCACACGGCATGCTGAATGCCGCGAAGAAGGATGCGGCTAAGCTCGAGGAAAACAGCCGTAAGCTCTCGGAAAATGTGATCGCAGAAGCCAACAACACGGCGCAGCGCATCATCTATGAAGCAGAGGCAAAGAGCGCGCAGATCCTTGCGAATGCGCAAAACCGATGTTCCGAAACAGAGGCAGCGTCCGGCAATCTACGTGCGCTCCTGCTTGCGGATGTCGATCGGCTTTCTGCGCAGTTCCGTGAGCTGCAGCAGGCATTCAGCCGGTTCCAGAATGAGAGTACACAATCCATCGGCGCTGCAGCCGGGCTGCTGCAAAGTACCGATCAGATTCTGAAGCAGGGCGGCATTCCGGTATTCACCGCGCCGCAGACCGTCGCACCGGAGCTGCCGGCGCCGCCTGCCGAAACACCGGTCACCCACGATTATTATGCTGAAGAAACCGCTGCCCCGCCGACGCAGGAAGATAAAAACGCTGAACTTGCAAGGCTGCAGCAGATGGCAAATGCAATTGCCGGCATCTCATCCGGGACTGGTGCACCCGCACCGGCGCATCAGTCTCTCGTACCTGATCTTGCTGCACTTGCTGCACAGGCGGATGCAATCGCACACCGCAACAAACAATAATATACAACATAAATAATCTAATACTGATTTGTCTGTATGAATGAGGAGTTAGGAAAAAATGAATGAGATCATGATTGTCAAGCCTGAGAAGTGTGTCGGCTGCAACGCCTGTATCCGGTCATGTCCTGCACCGGATGCAAACATCACTGTAAAAATCGGCGAAGGAAAATTTATTACGCGCGTTGATCCGGATCGCTGCATCGCCTGCGGTGAGTGTATCCGTGCATGTAAGCATGATGCGCGCGACTATATTGACGATACGGAAGATGCAATGAACGCAATCGCCCGCGAGGAAAAGCTCATTGTGATGGTCACGCCGGAAATCAAAACCGCATTTCCGACCAAATGGAAGGGCATCCTCGACTGGTTCCGCAGCAAGGGCTGCAGCGTTTATGATGCATCGTTCGGCGCAGATATCTGCACATGGGCACATATGCGCGCACTGGAAACCGGTCAGCTCTCGACGTTTATCACGCAGCCGTGCTCGGCAGTTGTCAAGTACATCGAGCTCTATCAGCCGAAGCTGCTGACGAATCTTTCGCCGTTCCACTCCCCTGTCTCGTGCAGCGTGATCTATGTCAAAGAGTATCAGCGGCGTGACAACCCGATCGCCGTGCTCTCTGCATGTATCTCCAAAAAGACCGAATTCGCCGAGACCGGTCTCGTTGATTTCAGCGTGACATATAAGCGGCTGATGGAATATTTCGACCGCAACGATATCCGCATTGCGTCGAATCCGGTTGAGGATTACACCTATAAGTTCGATGATATTCAGGGCGAACTCGGTTCGATCTACAGCCGTCCGGGCGGTATGCGTGACAATCTGCTGGAGCATATGCCCGATCTGAATGTGACGGTTTCGGACGGCACGCAGAAGGTCTACCGCGAGCTCGAGATGTACGCGAAGATGCCGGAGCAGAAGCTCCCGCAGATTTTCGACGTGCTCTCCTGCGAATACGGCTGCAATATGGGACCGGCATCCGGCTCCGACCAGAGCTGCTTCGAGACCCTCAAGACCATGCATGACATTGAGGACGAAGCGCGTGCCCGCCGCAAGACAACCGGCGGCATGTTCCGGAACACGGAAGACAAGCTGTTCCGCCGCTTCGATGAGGAACTCAAGATCAGCGATTTCCTGCGCAGCTACAAGCCGACGAAACCGAGCGTTCTGCCGAGCGATGCGCAGCTGGAACCGATCTTCGCTTCGATGGATCTCATCACCGAAAAGGAGCGCTGTACCGATTGCTCCGCCTGCGGATACAAATCCTGCCGCGATATGGCAACCGCGATTTTCCGCGGTCTGAATATGCCGGAAAACTGCATCCAGCACACCAAAAAGGCGATGCTCTCAGGCGGCGGACAGGGCGGCGTCGATTATATGCGTTTCTCGACCGAGCTGAAATCCGCAGTTGCTGGCATCCAGAATGATCTTGCGGATATCAACAAGACCGCAGATGCGACCGGCGAGCGTGCCAAGGTGGTCAATGAGCTGCTTCGGAATGTTGTCGCATTCTGCAACAGCAACCCGATCATGGATGAGAGCAGCGTCAAGCAGCTGACCGGCATCCTTGAAACAACCATGACTGCCCTCGGCGCATTCCATCAGAATGTCGCGGATACGCAGGGCTCGACCCAGAAGATCACCGAGTCGATTGCAAAGCTCAGCGGCTTCTTTGATGCACTGACTGCCGATACATCCGATGAATTATAAGCAAACACAAAACCCGCTCCAATCACACGAATGGAGCGGGTTTGTTTGATATAATCAAATGACCGACGGGATCAGCCTGCCGTCGATGGAAACGGTCACAACCTGACACGGAATCCTGTTTCCGTTAGCCTGAACAGCGCGTTTGACAGCCATCTCAAGACCGCCGCAGCACGGAACTTCCATGCGCACAACTGTCACGCTCCGGATCGGATTCGAGCCGATGATTTCCGCGAGCTTGCCGCAGTAGTCAATGCCGTCAAGCTTCGGACATCCGATCAGTGTGGTTCTGCCGTGCATGAAATCCGCGTGCAGATTTGCATAGGCATAGGCGGTGCAGTCTGCGGCAATCAGCAGATCAGCATCATTGAAATAAGGCGCCCTGACCGGCACTAGTTTGATCTGACAAGGCCACTGTGCAAGCTGTGAAACCGGCGCCGCGGTGTCCGGCTCCGGCGCCTCAGGCGCAAGAATATGCATCTGCGTGCCGGGACATCCGGACTGCACAGGTTCCTGCTTTGCAGCGCGCACGGCGGCTTCATCATATTCTGCCGCCTCACGCTCCTCAATCGTAATTGCATCGGTCGGACATGCCGGCAGACAGTCCCCGAGCCCGTCGCAATAATCCTCACGCAGAAGCTTCGCCTTGCCGTCTATGACAGCAATCGCTCCTTCGTGACAGGCTTCGGCGCAGAGTCCGCAGCCGATGCACAATTCCTCATCAATATGAACGATTTTCCGTATCATAAAAGCCTCCTGTTCCGTCGGTTACTTGCAGAAAGTCCGGTATTCTGAGGGCGTCATACCGGTTGCCGTTTTGAACTGCCGCATCAGATGAAATTCGGAATGATAGCCGCACTGCTCCGCAATCTGCCGCAGCGGCATTGTTGTTGTCGAAAGCAGATTCTTCGCGCGGTTAACACGTGATTCCGCGATATCCGCGGTAATGCTGACGCCGAACAGCGCCTTATAGCTGTGCTGCAGCGAGGAGACGCTCATCGCATAGACATCCGCGAGCTCCTGCACCGAGCCGATGATCTCCGGCGTGTGCTGAATCTGCCAGCGCATCGTGACAAGCCGGTCATATTTCGCGCTTGCCTTCATCGCCGAGGACTGCGGCTTTGTGTGGACATCGCGGCTGAGATGAAACAGCATCATCTGCAGATAAAGCAGCGCAATATCGTAGTGATAATCCTTGGAGTTGTAGAATTCATAGGTCATCGCGCGGATGATCTCAGAACACTCCGCCGCACCGCCGATCGGGAACGGACGGTTCAGCGGGATATCAAGCTCCCGAAAGAGCTTACGGTCCGCTTCATCGACCGTGAAATGAAACCAGTCATCCATATAGTAATCATTGCAGGCGCGGTAATACTGCGGTGTTCCGTCGGTGTAGATGATCACAGAGCTTTTCTGAACACGGTGCAGTTCTCTGCCGATGCGCACCTCCGCCTCACCGTGAAACAGCAGAAACAGCCAGCTCGGGCTGATCCCGTCCGGGCGGTCGATCACAAAATCCCTGTCATGAGAATGATGATAGCCAATACTGTATAGATCCATTGCGGCACCTCCCTGATTTTGTTTTATTGTAACATAATTTTGCAGAAAATGCAACACCGCATTTCAGATTTGCGCAAAAACAATGATAAGTTTGCAGAAAATGATATTTTCTTTTCTGCTGATGCGTGCTATAATGAAGAAAAAAAAGGGGGAACCGGTATGTTCAGAAAAACAATATGCACGGTGCTGACAGCAGCGGTTTTGCTGATTTCGGCACTTCCGGCGGGGAGCTGTGCGGCAGCATCGCAGGGAACCATGCGCGATATTTCTACAACGGAGCTGGTGCATGATATGGGCATCGGAATCAATCTCGGCAACACGATGGAAGCCTGCGGCGACTGGATCAACGGCAAAAGCATCTCGGATTACGAAAAGGCATGGGGCAGCCCCCTTGTCTCAAAGGAGATGATCGAGGGCATGGCGAAGGAGGGCTTCGGCGTCCTGCGCATTCCGGTCGCGTGGTCAAATATGATGCAGCAGGACGGCACCTATACGATCAATCCGGAGCTCAATCAGCGCGTGCATGAAATCGTGGACTGGACGATCGGCAGCGGCATGTATGCGATCATCAACATCCACTGGGATAACGGCTGGGTGAACAAATTTCCGCAGAACAAAGACGAGAGCATGAAGCGCTTTCGGCGCATGTGGACACAAATCGCGGACAGCTTTGCGGATTACGGCGATTACCTGATGTTCGAGTGCCAGAATGAGGAGCTCGGCTGGGAGACGCTCTGGAATCCGTGGGGCGGCACCGAGGGCAAGGCGGAATCCTATGCGCTGTGCAATGAAATCAATCAGGCGTTTGTGGATGTTGTCCGCGCATCGGGCGGCAACAACCCGAAGCGCCACCTGCTGATCTCGGGATACAACACCGGCATTGACCGCACCTGTGACGCATACTTCAAGATGCCGAACGATCCCGCAAACCGCATGGCGATCTCGGTGCATTATTACTCCCCTGCGGGCTTTGCAATCCTCGAGGAGGACGCCGACTGGGGCAAGGCGACCCCGACATGGGGCAGCGATCAGGATTATGCCTCTCTGCGCAGCGAAATGGACATGATGAAGTCAAACTTTGCAGATAAAGGCATACCGGTCATCATCGGCGAATACGGCTGCCCGACCAAAAACAAAGAGCCGGAATCGGTGCGGCGGTTCCTGACGGCAGTCTGTCAGGAGGCGCATGCGCGCGGACTTTGTCCGGTGCTGTGGTCCACGCCCGGCGGACACTATGACCGCACGGCGTTCCAGCTGACGGACAGAGAACTGCAAAAGAATTTCTACGCGATCGGCGGCAAGGATTTTGCCCCTGCCTCCGGAACAACCGAGCCGGAAGATCAGCCCCTCCGCGGTGATCTCAACGGCGACGGAAATGTCAGCATTGCGGATGCCGTCATGCTGACAAAATACCTGCTGACCAGCGAAGCCGCAATCTCCGGTGATGCTGATCTCGACGGAAACGGCAGCATCAATGCGGCGGACCTTTCTCAGCTCAAAAAGCTTATCTTACAATAACCCCTGAAACAGCACAGCGGCTCCGGTGATTCAGTCTCCGGAGCCGTTGTGTTTGTTCAGAAAAATCCGCTCCGGATCGCGAAAACCGGAGCGGATTTGTTTTATCCTTACAGATATCAGTGCAGGCGCAGCGAGACTGTAATCCCCTGCTGCACGCACTTTGCAAACGCATCGCCGTCGCTGCGGCTGCCGACAACCGTGCCGTAGTGGATCGGGATGACGGTTTGGGGCTGCATCCGGTTGACAAGCGCTGCCGCCTCTGCCGGATCCATCGTATAGGTGCCGCCGATCGGAATCAGCGCGGTATCACAGCGAACCGCTGCCGCTTCTTCGGTTGCGTCGGTATCACCCGCTGCATAAATGCGCATGCCGCCGACGGTCACAATATAGCCGAGCCAGCCGTTCTGCTTCGGATGAAACTTCTTGTTCAGATTATACGCAGGCACCGCTTCAACCGCAATGCCGCAGATCGTTCTCGTCTCGCCTGCCTGCATGAGAACGGCATTCGTAATGCCCGCCTGACGCAGCTCTGCCGCCATACTCTCCGGCGCGGCAAACACGGTCTCCGGCTTGCACACCTTTGCGATATCCGCGGGCGAAAAATGATCAAAATGGGGGTGCGTGATGAAAATGATATCCGCATCATTCCGCGCATCGGTAATCCGGAACGGGTCGAAATACAGCACGGTTTCGCCGCCGATGCGGATGCTGCTCTGTGCATTGACTGTGATCTGCTCCTGCATATGCTGCCCCTTTCTTCACAGGTACTCCCTGCAAACCTTCTCTACAATCTCACGCGACTGCTCCGGCGGCGTATCCAGCTCGCAGCCCGCCGCATGAAAATGTCCGCCGCCGTCGAACCGCTGACAGATTTCATGCGCGCTGATGTCCCCTTTTGTGTGGACGGAGCATCTGGTGCGGCCGTCCGGAAGTTCGCGCAGCGTCACGCCGATGCACATTTCCTCGAACTGCTCGATATAGGCATTGATGCCCTCAAGCTCCGAATCCGCAACACCTGCCGCGGCAAGATCGCACAGCAGAATGATGCCGGAGAACAGCCGCTCGCTGCATGTGATATGCAGGCTGTTTTCAAGCGCCTTCTCGACCATTCTGCGCCCCTTGGATTTGTACATCATATGCCGCCGCCCGATCTCCTCAATATCCGCACCGCATTCGGCGAGCGCCGCCGCCGTCCGGAAGGTCTGCGCAGAGGCATCCGATGTCCGGAAGCAGAGCGTATCCGTGACAATCGCCGTATAGAGCAGGTCGGCGATCTGCTTTGTCACGGGAATCTCCATAACACGCAGCAGCTTATAAACGATCTCGCTGCACGCGCCGCAGTCCGCCTCGACATACTTGTAATCCGCGGCGATCGAATTGCCGTTGTGGTGATCGAGACAGAACGTGAAATGCTGCTCCGCAAATGTACCCGTGCGGTAGGGCGATGAGGTATCGACAACAAACCAGACCGGATCGTCAAGTGCGTCCGGCACAAAGGCATCCGTCAGGCGGCGAAACGATTTCGGCACCGGATCGCGCCCTGTGACCGCCGTCCGAATCCCGATGGACTTCAGCGCAATCGCGAGCGCATACGCCGAACCGATGCAGTCGCCGTCCGGACGGATATGGTAGACAATGCACACCGAGCGGCACGCGCGCAGTGCATTTCCGAATTCTTCCAGCGAAGTCATAGAGCTGCTCCTTTCGGTCAGTTGCCGTGTTGATAATCGAGCCGGACAAGCGCTTTCCCGTTCGGCAGCGGTTCGGTTTCTTTCAGGATCGCCGTGTAGCCGATTCCGCGCATGGCAGCCGTCAGCGCCGCCGGTTCCATCTGGTGATGCACCGCGTCAAGCCCGTCAAATGCATGGAGATACGGCGAATCGGAAACCCACTGCGCCGCATCCGTGTTGATCTGTATGACACAGGAGACATACTCCGCCGCCGACTGCCGCACCGCCCGCTGAAACGCCGGATACCCGATATACTCGATCAGCAGATCGGCGATGACAAGCTGTGCCTGCGGCAGCTTTGCAGATTCGGCAGTGAGATCAACCCGCAGACATTCCAGCACGCCTGCAAGCTGCGGATACCGCGCTGCTGCTGCGTCCAGATACTCAGCGTTGATATCAACGCCATAGACCCTGCGGTACTGCGCCCTGCGGATATGCGAGAGCCCGTTGCCGCCCGCAACGCCGAGAATCATTGCCGTTTCAGTATTGTAAGCCGTCAGCTGCTTTGCCATGATGCGGTCGAGTGCCTGAAGCTGCCGCACGGAATCGAGCGACATGTGCTTTTCATAGGTCTCGAGCGCAATTTCCTCCCACGGATTTTTCATCGCAGCACCTCACAGAAACAGCAGATTGACAACAAATCCGCAGGCAAGCGAAAACAGCATCACATAGAGCAGATACAGCAGAAAATGCTTCATGCCGAGCACAATTTTCAGCGCTCCGAGATTCGTGATCTTTGTCGAGGGACCTGTCAGCATAAAGGACGCCGCCGAACCGATGCTCATGCCGCTCATGAGCCATTGCTGCAGGAGCGGGATTGTTCCGCCGCCGCAGGCATAAAGCGGCACACCGATCGTCGCCGCCATCAGCAGCCCGAAGCCCTGATGCTCCGAACCGAACAGCTTTGCAAAACCGTCCGCGGGCACATATCGCTGAAAGAGCGCCGAGAGCAGCACGCCAAACAGAAAATACACCCCTGTCGCCTTGAAATTTCTGCCGATGTTTTTCAGCAGCCGGATCAGCAGATTCGGGTGTGTGTCGCGGCTCTGCTTTTCCGCAAATCCGTCGAAATTGAAGAACGCCTTGTTTTTGAAGCCGTACCGGAGAATCAGACCCGCCGCGATGCCGCAGAGAAAGCATGTGATAATCCGGACGGCGAGCACCTCTTTGCCGAGCGCCATGCTGTAGATGATGAGCTGCGGATTCAGCAGAATCGAACTCATCATGAATGCAGCGAGCCAGTCATCGCGGATGCCCTTGCGCGAGAAGGACGCCGCCAGCGGAATCGTGCCGTACATGCACAGCGGCGACGCAATCCCGAGGACGCTTGCGAGCACAATCCCGAACACCCCGAGCTTATGCTCACCGAGCTTTGTCACGGCGCCGTGAATCTTATCCTTGACGAACACCGAGATCACCGAGCCGAGCACCATGCCCATGATCCAGTAGGGCAGAATCTGCCGCAGCTGAATCATGAAATAGGAGCTGACATAGATGAACTCGCGTTTCAGGACGGAAAATATCTCAATCATCAATCATGACCAGCTGATACTTGCGGCTGCCGAGCCCGATCTCCTCCGCATGCTCGAGCGTGTGCAGACCGTTCTTCGATTCGATGCGGCGAATCAGTTTTTCGCCGTCCTCTGCAGCATACACCAGATCCACGCATGCCTGATCGAGCGCGACCGGATCAGACGAGGAGAGCACGCCGATATCATGCATATCCGGTTCCTCCGGTCTGCCGACACAGTCGCAGTCCACGGAGAGGCGGTTCATCACGCTGACATAGGTGATGCGGTCGCCAAGATAATCGTTCACCGCCTTGCCTGCCTCGCCCATGGATTCGAGGAAGCCGTCCTGATTGCTGGAATCCCACTTGGATTTGGTCTTGCCCGCAGAGTGAATCCAGAACTTGCCCTCGCGCGCTGCCAGACCGATCGAGATATTCTTGATCGCGCCGCCGAAGCCCGCCATCGGATGTCCCTTGAAATGCGAGAGAATCAGATAGGAATCGTAATCATCAAATGCAGCGCCGACATAGTCCTCTTTGATATTCGTGCCGCCGTTGACAGGAATCGCCATTGTGCCGTCCTCATCGAGAATCTGGAATTCGGTGATATCGGTGAAGCCATGGTCGGCGGCGACCTGATAATGCATTGCCGTTTCGCCGCGCTTTCCGCCGTAAGCGGTGTTGCACTCGACAACCGTGCCGTCCACATAGCGGATCAGATCGGTGATCAGCTCCAGACGCAGATAGTTGCTTGCAGGCGGTTCGCCGGTGCTGAGCTTGACCGCCGGCTTCTCACCGGGCGTCCAGCCGAGCGCAAGATAGGCATTGATAAGCCCCTGCGGCGAGATATCCTTTGTCATGTAGACAACCGGAACGCCGTCCTCGAGCAGTCCGGCAAGAATCTCCTGCTTCATCAGCGTGAGATCATCTGCATTCCAGATGCCGTTCTCATCGAGATCATAGGGCTTGCTGCTGAAATCGGTATCCGCAGGCTTCGTGATCAGATAATCCCGCAGCGCTGTGACATCCTCCATCGAAAAGGGAGAATCCGCCCTTGCTGCGGCTTCTGAAAGCGTGATCAGCGAGACATTGTGCGAAGCATATTTCAGCTTCTGCTCCTCAGTCAGCGGGCGCTCCTTGAACGGGTTTACGCAGCCGGTCAGCACGGTCATCATGCTGAGTGCGGCAGCAGCGAGTGCGATTTTTTTCATACTTCCTCCTGTTGCGATACAGCTTCAATTTCGGATTTGAAAAAACTTAGAAACTTCTCTGCGGATTTTGTCATGATCTGATATTTGTTCCAGATGAAATGCATCTCGGCATAGACCGCCGGTGCAAGCGGCCGGAAACAGAGATCGCTTTCGCCGCTGACATTGATGAGCTTATCGAGCGTCAGCGCATAGCCCATGCCCTCACGCACCATGACGGATGCATTGTAGACGAGATTGTAGGTTGCGACAGTATTGAGCTTTTCAAGCGGCATGCCGAGCCACTTTGTGAGCGGCGTTTTATCGGAAAGCTGCCGCGAAACAATCAGCGGGATGCCGCGGAGATCGGCTGGCTGAATGACCTCCTTCTGTGCGAGCGGTGCATCCCTGCGCATCAGCAGACCCCATTCATCCCTGAACGGAATCCGGATTGCATGATGCCTGCTGTCATCAACGGGCGTGAACACCATGCCGAAATCGCTCAGTCCCCTGTCGAGCCGGTCAATGACATCCTGTCCGTCGCCGCTGTGGATATGCAGATGTACAAGCGGATACTGCTTCTGCATCCGGTTTGCGGCACGCGCCGCAAGCTTGACCGCATCGGTTTCACCGGCACCGAGATACACATCGCCTGCAAGCGATTCGTCACTTGCCGCGATATCGTTTTCCGTCCGGCTGACAAGCTCCAGAATCTGCTCGGCGCGCTTGCGGAGAAGCATGCCCTCCTCGGTCAGCTCGATTTTGTGCTTGCCGCGGACAAACAGCGTCTTGCCGAGCTCTGCCTCAAGATCATGCAGCTGACGGGAAAGCGTCGGCTGCGTCAGGTGGAGCGATTCGGCAGCGGCAGAGACCGTCTGCTCGCGCACAACCGCGAGAAAATAACGCAGAACGCGCAGTTCCAAGTGGCATCCCTCCTTTACCGGTATTGTAGCATATATTCACAGGCAATGTCAAGACTATTACGATTCGTCCACATCGCTGCGGGCAGGATGCGGCGACAGATTGACCGTGATGATTCCGGCACAGACCAGCGCAAGCGCAAGCACAAAGCTGCCGTCGATCTGATTCCACTCGTGCAGAATGATCGCAGAGAGCAGGACGCCGAACATCGGATTTGTGAACCCGAACACCGCAACCTTCGAGACGGGATTCGCCTTCAGCAGCATCGCCCAGACTGAATACGCCGCGGCGGAGATAAATGCCAGATACAGCAGCAGCAGGGTCGATGCCGGCGTAAATCCGGAAATTCTGCCGCCGCCTGCAAAGCCGATCAGCGAGAGCACAACGCCCCCGAAGAAAAACTGCCATCCGCTCAGCAGGACAGGGTCCTCGTCTGCGGCAAACTTCTTCATGCACGCCGAGGAGCATCCGCTTGCAACCGTGCAGAGCAGAATCATGCCGTCTCCGAGAAAATTGAACGAGAGCCCCTCGCGCAGTCCGTTCAGATTGATGAGCACCAGTCCCGCAAACCCGATCGCGGAGCCCGCCACCTTGCGCACAGTCAGCGATTCGAGCCGCAGAAATGCCGCAATGAAAATCGCCATAAAGACATTCGTCCCGACCAGCACCGAAGCCTTGACGCCGCTTGTATGCGCAAGCCCGATGTAATAGCAAAAATACTGGATGATTGTCTGGAACAGGCTGATGATGCCGATTTTCGGGATCGTCTGCCTGCGCGGGAGCATCGGTCTGTGTGCGCGGATGCTCCCGAACAGCAGCACCATCACGCCCGCAATTGCGAACCGCACACCGCCGAATAACAGCTGCTCCGCCCACTCGCTGCCGCGGATGCCGAACATCGTATAGCCGGTCTTGACCGTCGGGAATGCGCTGCCCCAGAGGATACAGCTAAAGAGCGCAAGCCCCGCAACAACCCATGTATTTGTCAGAATCTGCTTCTGCTTCATAAAACGCCTTCTTTCCGAACATATTATACCATATTATGCTGTCAAAAGCAAGATGAGAGAATCCCCGCCACTGCCAACAGCAGATTATAAAAAGTGCGATTGATTCATGAATACACGATAAAGCCCGCAAACACAAATCAGACCTTTAGCCAAATGGAGGCGGGCACTGCCCGCCACTGCCCGCTGCGATTGATTCATGAACACAAGATGAAAACAGTAAACACAAAACAGACCTTTAGCAAAATGGAGGCGCGCACTGCGCGCTGCGATTGATTCATGAACACAAGATGAAGCCCGCAAACACAAAACAGACCTTTAGCAAAATGGAGGCGGGCACTGCCCGCCACTGCCCGCCACTGCCCGCCTGCGCGGTCGAATTTTGTCGAACGGAGTTGACAAAGCGTACTGCAATGTGGTATGATCGGAACATCACGTTTTGAAAAGGAGACAAAGCTATGCGATCTGATAATATGCCGGTGTTTCAGCGTGAAACCGCGCTGCGTGTGTTTCTGGAGGAGTTTGAAATACAAAATGACAGCCCGTCCTATCCGCTGCTGTTCAGTACAATCCGGTATCAGGCAGCACATCCGGATGCACCGCTCTCTGAAAGCATCGCACATGCAGCCGCAGGATCACCGCTGACGCCCGAACAGGCATCCCGCAGCATCCGGGAGCTGCTTCTGAACACGGCAGAGGACACCGGCATACCGGCAGCGGATTTCATCCCCTATGCTGCAGCGTGGCTGCTCGATACAGAAAAAGCCTACCGGAGATCATAATTCAGCCCTGAATTTGTTGTTATACTGTCTGTTGACAAAATCCGGTGAATATGCTATAATGACTGTAACGCCGATGCGGCGTAATTGCGAAGGAGGAACCGAATTATGGCAATCGAATTTTTTGACAGACTGACCGCTTCTGTATCCAGAACTGCAAAGCAGGTTTCCGACAATGCAAAATCCCTCGCGGATAAAAACCGGATCCGCAAGGATATTGCGGCGATTGAGAATGAACTGCGCAACCGGTACCGCGACATCGGTGAAAAGTATTTTACCGAAAACAGCGGGAACCCCGCACCGGAATATGCAGAGATGTTTACGGCGATCAACGAACTCAAGAGCAGCCTTGAGGCAAAGCAGCGCGAGATCGAAGCACTGGAAGGCACCGTGATCTGTGCGGAGTGCGGCGGCGCGATTCTGCTCGGCTCGAAGTTCTGCCCGAACTGCGGCGCTGCGGCACCTGTTCAGGCAGCAGCACCGGCTCCGGCAGCCGTTCAGCCGATCTGCCCGTTCTGCGGACAGGCTCTTGCAGCAGATGCACTGTTCTGTGCTGCCTGCGGCAACAAGATTCCCGAGCAGCCTGCTGCTCCCGTTACCCCTGAGACACCGGCAGCTCCGGTTCAGCCGGTTCAGAACATCTGCCCGAACTGCGGCGAAGTGCTCAGCTCCGATGCACTGTTCTGCGCAGTCTGCGGCACCAAGGCGCCGGGCGTTGACTGATTCATGATGATTCAAAAAGATACTGCTGCCGTTCTGGTCTGCGCCGGAAATGCGACCAGAATGGGCGGCATTCATAAGATCCTGCATCCTCTCGGGGATACAACGGTTCTGCATCAAGTGCTCCGCAGCTTTTGCAAATGTGAAAGCATTGCGGGGCTTGTTGTTATCTGCCGGAAACAGGACAAAACGGAATTTTCCCGCTCGATCGCGGAGATTGAACCGGAGCTCACCTGCCCTGTGATCGTCACAGAAGGCGGCGATACCCGTCAGCAGAGTGTGCGGAACGGTGTCAATGCGATCCCATTCCCTGCGGAATACATCGCGATCCATGACGGCGCCCGTCCGCTGATTCGTCCTGCAGATATCGAAAAGGTCATCGCAGATGCGCGCAGAACCGGCGCTGCAACACTCGGCGTGCCGGTCAAGGATACCATCAAGGTTGTGCACGGCGGCATCATTGAAGCAACACCGGAGCGTGCAGCGCTCTGGCAAACGCAGACACCGCAGGTGTTCCGGTGCTCGCTTTACCGCGATGCGATGCAGCTTGCCGATGAACAGGGCAAAGACTACACCGATGACTGTCAGCTGGTTGAGGCGCTCGGCGTCTCTGTCACGATGACGGAGGGCTCGTATACGAATCTCAAGCTGACAACACCGGAGGATTTTGCAGTCGCGGAGGCGCTGCTTTTGAAGGAGGAACCATAATGGCTGATATCCGGATCGGTCACGGCTACGATGTACACCGCCTGACCGAAAACCGCAAACTGATCATCGGCGGCGTTGAGATTCCGCACAGACTCGGTCTGCTCGGACATTCCGATGCGGATGTGCTGACGCATGCCGTCATGGATGCAATGCTCGGCGCACTGGCACTCGGGGATATCGGAAAGCATTTTCCGGATACCGATCCGCAGTATGCAGGTGCGGACAGCATCGCGCTGCTGCGGCATGTGACGGCGATCATCGCAAAGGAGGGCTGGACGCTCGGCAATCTCGATGCGACAATTCTGGCACAGGCGCCGAAAATGGCACCGCATATCCTGCAGATGCGGCAGAATCTCAGCGAGGCAATCGGCTGCGACATTTCACAGGTCAGCATCAAGGCGACGACAGAAGAAAAGCTCGGCTTCACCGGAAATGAGGAGGGCATCGCCGCGCACTGTGTCTGCCTGCTGCAGCGCTTGGAACCGGCTGTCCCGCAGATGCCGAAAGGCAGAGTCATCCCGCTCTGAAGCCAAAACAGAAAAACATATTGGCGGGAGAAAATAATGGCTTTATTTCAAAAGAAAATGCAGCATCAGGTCACAGAGAACACATGGGAAAATCACCTTGCCGTTATGCGCGCAAACTATCAGGAAAACCCGATCAAATCCAAAAATCTGCCAAAGCCATTGTGGCTGCGGCTGCACCGGAATGACGGGCTGCATGTTGTGTACCGCGACAAGGATCTGCTCTTTCAGAACGGCAGAATCTACTTCGCTTATCTGATACAGGCAAATGAAACGCTCTTTGAGGACGGCAACAAGCTGGAACTGCCGGCAAATGTGCTGTTCTCCACACATCCGATTGCAGAAAAATATCCCGAGCTGCTGACGGAAATCGGCGACGAGATGGCTTCCTGCAAAGACAAACCAGAATCTGAGGTTCCGGAGCCGCTGCGGGAAATCGCGCGGATTCTCACGGCGGAAACAGACCGCTCCGGCGCGGCATTCAGCATCAATATGCCGGAATCCCGAGAAACCCGACGAGATCATCGAAAACATTGATATCTATTTCTGCTCGGTGATTGTCTTCCCGAAGGATCTGCCCGACCGCGTGCTCAACAGCCCGTTTCTTCCGGTACTCGCAGCACCGGAACAGACGCCTGCGGTCATGATTCTGCCGAAGGAATACTGGTCAACCTCGCGCTTTACAGTCCAATAATCAAAAGCAGTTCTGTCCCCCGCGGACGGAGCTGCTTTTCTTAACGTTTGGAGTTGCTGATGCAGGGGCAAATTAAAAATTTGAAGAAAGCGAATGTCAGCAGAGCTGCCATATCAAAACTTTTATATAGACTTCGCCGGATGCAAAACAACAAATCCCCGATTGTCCACTCCTTTTTACGGTTCATGTTATGATACAATAGATAGGTAACAGAGGGAATAGAAAAACAACTTCCAAAATGATATAATGTTAAGTACCACCAAAACACCAATATCAAAAAGGAAGTTGTTTATGAACAGTATAACACAAGAAGCGCACTTTCGTCAA
>JAFWUX010000007.1 GCA_017523995.1 Oscillospiraceae bacterium
GACGGCGGCGCAGGCGGAAACGGCTGATAAGTGATGATTACACTATCTGAAACCAAGAACTATCTCCGCGTCGATCACAATGAGGATGACAAGCTCATCCTCTCGCTGATCGACACTGCCAAGCGGCTGGTGCAGGACGTCGGCAGAATGGACGAGGCAGCGCTTGCGGTCAATGAGGAAACCACCCGGCAGGCTATGCTGTATACTGTTTCTTACCTCTACGAGAACCGCAATACTGCCGATTACCACAAGCTGACACTGACGCTCCGGGCGCTTTTATTTGCGCAGCGTGAAGGGGTGATCTGATGGAGATCGGAACGCTGAATCAGAGGATTGCTTTTCTCGAACACAGCACGAAGATAGACGGCATCGGCAACCACAAAGCCCGGTGGGAGGAAGCCTTCTCCTGCTGGGCTGCCGTGTCCGTAAAAACATCGACGGAAACAACCGAGGCTGGCGTGACGCAGGAAGTCGTATTGCTGGAATTCACTGTCCGGCAGACATCCGATACCAAGCGCATCAATACCACCACGCATAAGCTGCGTTTCCGTGGTCTGGTGTATGATATCACCGGTGTGCTGCCGAATTATAAATCACTCGACTATATGAAGATCACGGCAGGTACACGAAAGGCTGGTGAGCAGGATGACTTCGATTGAAGATATGGCTGCGGAAATCATGCGTGGTCTGACGGAATATGCAGACCTTGCGGATACTGCCATGAAAGCCGCTGTGAAAAAGACAGCAACATCCGTCAAGAAGGAAATATCCGCCAATGCTCCGAAGCGTACCGGCAAGTACCGCAAGAGCTGGACGACCAAGAAAACAAAGGAGAACAGCCATACACTCGAAATGACCGTTCACTCGAAAGACCGCTACCAGCTTGCGCACCTGCTTGAAAAAGGTCATGCAAAGCGGAACGGCGGACGTGTATCCGGCAAGCCGCATATCGCGCCTGCGGAAGCGCACGGCGAGGAAATGCTCACGCAGCTTATCGAGGAGGCGCTGTCATGACCTATGAAGAAATCAATGAAATGATGCAGGAGATCGGGATGCCGTTCGCCTATCATCATTTTGCCGAGGGCGAGTCTCCGAAACCGCCCTTTGTTATTTTCCTCTCTCCCGGCGAGGATACCTTTGGCGCGGATAACGTGATGTATCACAGCTTCAAGCAGCTTGACGTTGAATTGTATACAGACGAAAAGTCGCCCGATACGGAAAGCCGTGTGGAGGAAGTGCTGACGCAGCACAATATCTATTACACGAAAACTGAAACCTACATCGAGAGCGAACAGCTCTATGAGGTCTTATACGAAATGGAGGTATAACAATGGCACTGCAGAAAAACAAGGTGAAGTTCGGTCTGAACAAGGTTCACTGGGCGAAGATCACAGCATGGTCTGATGACGGCGTTCCGACATTCGCAACGCCTGTGCGCCTGCCCGGTGCGGTATCGCTTTCCTCGATGCCAACGGCGAAAACGAGAACTTCTATGCTGATAACAGCGTTTATTATGTCATCAACAACAACGCAGGCTACGACGGCGATCTGGAAGTAGCGCTCATCACCACCGACTTTGCAACGGCGATTCTCGGCGAACAGCTTGATGCAAAGGGCGTTCTGGTGGAGCGCAACGATGCGGAAACATCGCAGTTCGCACTCATGTTCGAGTTTGACGGAGACAAGAACCACATCCGTCATGTGCTGTACTGCTGCTCTGCATCCCGTCCTGCGACTGAGGGTGAGACCAC
>JAFWUX010000102.1 GCA_017523995.1 Oscillospiraceae bacterium
AGCCGTCCACCAGGAAGTAGCACAGGGGCAGCAGATGGGGCGGGATGTCCCGCTCCTCTAAAAGCTGGCGGCGCAACATATCCCGGAAGTTTTCGCTCCGCTCCACGGGCACCGGCAGAGCCGGTGTTAATGGCAATGAGGTTCCACCCGTTCCCATTCCGAACACGGAAGTTAAGCTCATTCGCGTCGAAAATACTTGGTTGGAGACGACCCGGGAAGATAGATCGATGCCGGCACTGTTCATATTCCTCCATAGCTCAGTCGGTAGAGCACCTGACTGTTAATCAGGGTGTCACTGGTTCAAGTCCAGTTGGGGGAGCCAAATCATCACTCTCATGCAGAAATGTGTGAGAGTGATTTTGTTTTGCCCGTTTGTGAAAAATATGTGCGCGGATTCTTAAGCTATGATGAAAAAATATGCGTATACCCTTGACAATTCCGCGGGCAAATGGTATAATATGCATGATCCGGATGGGCGGCTTGCCGGATCCGCAGTTACAGCCGGCCATTACAGCTAGGAGGACACAATTATGATTAAATTTATCGTTTTTCTTCTGATCGGCGCTCTGATCGGCTGCATCGCAGGCAAGATCATGGGTCACGAGAAACAGGGCTTTCTCCGGAATGCACTGCTCGGACTGGTCGGCAGTATCGTCGGCGGCTGGATCGGCAATCTGCTGAAGATCGGCGGCGGCTGGATCTCCGGCGTGATCCTTTCGATCATCGGCGCATGCCTCGTCATGTTCCTGATCGAAAAACTGAAAAAGTAACATTTGCAAATCAAACCGCGGATCACTTTGAACGGTGATCCGCGGTTTTTGTCATTCTATGGGGGTCAGGACTGTGTCGGGGTAGTAGTGCGCGAGGATTTCTGCAAAGCTGCAGCCTTCTTTTGCCATTGCGTTTGCGCCGTACTGGCTCATGCCGACATCATGTCCGAAGCCGTGCGTTGTAAAGCAGAACTGTGCGCCGTCATATTCCACCGTGAAACATGCCGACCGCAGACCGAGTACCTCCCGCAGGAGCTGACCGCTCCATGTAACGCTGCCGCAGCCGATTTGCAGCACGGTGCCGGACGGCGAGCATTCCGGCGCGGAGAACCACTGTGCAGGATCTTCCGGAAATGTGCAGGCTGGATCCTGCGCGTTGAGCGCCTTCTGCAGCGTTTCCGGCGGAATGCTGACAGTCTCCTCATAGTCCGGCGCACTGCGGTCTGCATCGGAAGCAACCGGCACCAGATAGGGCAGCGCATTGCCCCAGACCGTTTCTGCGGATTCTGTCTCGCCGGAGGAGATCGCGTGAAAGGCTGCTGCGATCGGTTCGCCGTCATAGCAGAGCAGCAGACCGCCCGCTGCATCGACAGCCGCCGCGAGCTTCGCATAATATGCATCGAATTCGGCGCCGTAGAATGTCCGCAGCTCCTCCTCCGTGAAAAATGCCTGATATCGGCTGCTGTCATCGGAGAAATCCGCGCCGCAGAGTGTGCTGTCCGGCTCGGCAGCGTTCTGCGCCCTGATGCGCTCCGCATAGGTATGGCAGGCGACAACCTGCGCCTTCAGCGCCTCGGTTTCGTTGGATGCAGGCAGTTCTGCACCGACTGCACCGATCAGATAATCGCGGACAGGCACCTCGAAAACCTCGCCGGATGCCGTATCCAGCATCCGATAGCTGCCGCTGATTTCACCGGCGGACGGCAGCATCGGCAGCGGCTGAACCGCAGGCATATCCGGCGGGCGGCGCAGCATGATCCCTGCCGGAAGCAGCAGCATGACGGCTGCATGAAGCATCAAAAAGCGGATTTTTCCGTCCATCAAAATCCCTCCGTAAAATCACGATGAAATTCGGCTTTTGCTTGACATTATAAGCAAAAAGCGGTATAATAGAATGGAATGTAAAATTGTAAAATGGTACATCCATACACAGGAAAGGGTTTAGGCTATGGTGAAACAGGATTCTATCAAAAAGCTATGCGAGGGACTGCGTGATTATTCCGCATTTGACCCGGCGCTCTATCAGAAATATCAGGTCAACCGCGGTCTGCGCAGAGCAGACGGCACCGGTGTTGTTGCAGGTATCACCAAAATCTGCAATGTCCACGGCTACATGCTCAACGAGGGCGAGGTCGAGGCGATTCCGGGCGAGCTGATCTACCGCGGCTACCAGATCACCGATCTTGTTCACGCCGTCGAGAAGGAAGACCGCTTCGGCTACGAGGAAACCGCGTATCTGCTGCTGTTCGGCAAACTTCCGAACGCGAAGCAGCTTGCGGAATTCCAGCAGCTGATCTCAGAATCGCGCGAGCTGCCGGACGGCTTCATCATTGACATGATCGCCAAGGCGCCCTCGAACAATATCATGAACAAGATGGCGCGCTCCGTGCTGGCGCTGTATTCCTATGACGATGACTGCGAGGTGCAGTCGCTCGAGAATGAGGTGCGCATCGCGGTTTCGATGATCGCACATCTGCCGGTTATCATGTCGGCGGCGTATCAGGTCAAGCGGCAGCATTTTGACGGCGAAAGCCTTGTCATGCACCCGCTGCGCCCGGAGGAGACCAATGCGCAGACGATCCTCTCGCTGCTGCGTCTTGACCGGAAGTATTCGCCGGAGGAGGCACATCTGCTCGATATCTGCATGATGCTGCACGCTGAGCACGGCGGCGGAAACAACTCCGCATTTGCATGCCGCGTGCTGACATCCTCGGGCACCGATCCCTATTCCGCCTATGCTGCGGCGATCGGCGCACTCAAGGGATTCCGCCACGGCGGCGCAAACCTCAAGGTTATGCAGCAGCTCCAGATGTTCAAGGACAATATCAAGAATCCGGAGAACGAGGGCGAGGTCGCAGACTTCATCCGCAAGGTGCTGCGCAAAGAGGCAGGCGACGGCGCAGGGCTGATTTACGGCATGGGACACGCGGTCTATACGCTTTCCGATCCGCGCGCTGTGCTGCTCAAGGAAAAGGGCTTTGAACTCGCAAAGGGCAAGGAGATCGAGGCGGACTTCCGCCTGCTTGAGACAATTGAGCGCCTGACACCGGCTCTCGTTGCGGAGAAATCTGCACGCGCAGCCGCAAAGAATATCTGCGCAAATGTCGATCTCTACTCCGGACTGGTCTACAAGATGCTCGGCATTCCGGTTGAACTGCTGACACCGATGTTTGCAGTTTCGAGAATCGCAGGATGGTCCGCACACCGGATCGAGGAGGTCCTCACCGGCGGCAGAATCATCCGTCCGGCTTATAAGTCTATTTCGAGAGCGGTCCCTTATGTGCCGCTCAGTGAGAGAAAATGAAAATCAAACTGATTGCAGGCTGTGCGATGCTCAGCATGCTGACAGCGCAGCTTCCCGGATGCAGCTTTTCGACAAGCGTGGAATCCATGCTCAGCCCGCCGCGTCTGACTGTGGCGCAGGAGCAGATCTACCGTGCGCTGCAGACCTCTGCTGTCTCGCAGATCAGCCTGAAATATCCGAAATCCGGTGAACGGCTTTCTGCGTTCATCATGGAGGATTTCGACGGAGACGGCTCCGATGAGGCAGTTGTCTTTTATGAGGTCGCGAGAAACGCTGCGGACGAAAATCCGCTGCGCATCTGTCTGCTTGACCAGAACGCGGACGGCACATGGACGGCAATCTCGCATGCATCCGCTGCCGGTGCCGAAATCGACCGCGTCGATCTCGAACGGCTCGGAACCAATCCGCGCATGAACCTGATTATCAGCTACAGCATGGTGGACGGCGCAGAGCATGCCGCGCAGGTCTTCCACTATGAGAACAAGCTCGTGCAGTCGCTCGAGATCACGTATTCCGTGATGGAACTGCGCGATCTGAATGAGGACGGCACAATGGAAATGTTCGTTGCGTCTGCGGCGAAAAACTCGCAGCCTGCAACGGCGGATGTCTACGCGCTCAATGAACGCGGCAAATATGTGCTCGATGAGCTTGCACTGCCCGAGACAATGACCGATGTCTCCCGCATCACCTACGGCAGACTGCCGGTCGGGACGGGGAATGAGACGGTTCCGGCGATCTATCTGGACGGCATGAGCGGTGCAACCTCGGTGCGGACCGTTGTGCTGAACTATCGCGAGAATCTCACGATGCTCTATGCCGACAGCGCAGACCGCATCCTCAATACCGACCGCGCCGGCGGCTTCCAGACAATGGATATCGACGGCGACGGCGAAGCGGAGATTCCGGTCAACATGGCGTTTTACGGCTACTCCAAGCCCGATGTGCTGATGACAAACTGGTATGTCTGCCGGAACGGGCTGCTGATGCGCGAGCGCTCATCCTATTATTCGGCGCAGGACGGGTTTGTCTTTCTGATGCCGAAGCGCTGGGAGCGCATTGTCACCGCGCGGCAGGAAAACGATGAAATGGTGTTCTATACCTTCGATCCGCAGGCGGCTGCGGTCGGGGAGGGCGATGCTGCCGAGGCTGCCGAGCCGCAGATGATCGAGCCGCTGCTGCGGCTTGCCGTTGTGACCGATCCGGTTGCGGCGGATGCGATGCAGTCAGACGGCTATCTGCTTCTCCGGCAGCAGGACAGCCGCTATTATCTCGGCAGAATCGAGCAGGGCGGCAAATCCCTGCGGCTCTCGCCGAGCGAGCTGCTGGTTTCCATGCGGTTTTTACAGTAACAGACTTGATCCACTTTTGCCGGTGCAGACCGGCGGCGAAAGGAGCGCATTATTATGAAGCGATTGCTGGTTTGTGAAGATGAAGATACGATCCGCGAGTTTGTGGTGATCAACTTAAAACGCGCCGGATATGACGTTGTAGATGTCAGCAGCGGCGAGGCTGCGCTCAGAGTCTTTGAGCAGGAGAACGGCAATTTTGATATTGCGCTGCTTGATATTATGATGCCCGGCATCGACGGCATCACCGTGCTGAAGCGTCTGCGTGAGAAATCCAAGACGCTCGGCATCATCATGCTCTCTGCGAAGGCGCAGGAGATGGACAAGGTCAATGCGCTGATGAATGAGGCGGATGACTACATCACGAAACCCTTTGCGCCCTCTGAGCTGACGGTCCGCGTCGATGCGCTCTACCGCAGAGTCATCATGAATTCGATGAATTCCGAGGGCGTCAAGATGCTCGAATCCGGTCCGTTCGTCATCAATCTTGACGGCAGAACCGTCACAAAGAACGGCGAGCCCATTGAGCTCACCGATGTCGAGTACAAGATCCTGACCTACTTCCTCAAGAACAAGAATACCGCGCTCGACCGCGCAAGCATCCTCTCGAATGTCTGGAGCGACAGCTACTACGGCGACAACAAGATCGTCGATGTCAACATCCGCCGCCTGCGCATGAAGATCGAGGATGATCCCTCTGAGCCGCGCTATATCATGACCATTTGGGGCTATGGCTACAAATGGGAGGAGAAGCCCGAAAACCACAGATAAAGAGGCAGACGCCCCATGAGGAAAAAAAGCATTACGCGCCGCTGGATCACCAACAATCTCGCGGTTATCGTTCTGATCCTGCTGGTGATCGAGCTGGCGCTGATCTATGCGGTGCAGAATTATTTTTACAATTCTGCGCGGCAGTATCTGGTCTCCAAGATCAATGCCGTCAACGGCGTGCTGACGCGCTATGCTGCCGATTCCGGCACGAACCTGAATGCCGAGATCCGCAGCACGCTCGAGAGCTTTTCCGATAAGGACAAAATGGAGCTCATGGCGATTGACTATGACGGCATGATTGTGCTGACATCCTCCGGATTTTCGCCGGATTATGCCATCCGCATGCCGGATTACGACGACGCGATGCAGAAACAGGAGACCTACGGCTACAGCACGAGCCGCACCGAAAACGGTGAGCGGATCATGGCTGTCAGCTTTCCGATTACCAACATCAGCGAGGAATACAGCGCAATCCGCGTTGTGACCTCGCTTGAAACGATTGATAACACCATTGCGGCATTCGTGCTGGGCGTGACCATCGTTGCGATTGCCGTGCTGCTGCTGCTCGGACTTTCCGACCTCTATTTCGTGGGCTCGATCCTGCGCCCGATCCGTGAGATCAACAGCAACACCGAGAAATTTGCGCTCGGTGATTTCTCTGCGCGGATCAATCAGGAGAGTGAGGATGAGATCGGCGAGCTCTGCGCCGGCATCAATCACATGGCGGATGAGCTTTCTGCCGCAGAAGCGATGAAAAACGAGTTCATCAGCTCGGTTTCGCATGAGCTGCGCACGCCGCTGACCGCCATCAAGGGCTGGGCGGAAACGCTGACCGATATGGCAGGCGATGAGAACGCCGAAGCCGATCCGGTTATGATGCAGAAGGGGCTGCACATCATTGTCGGCGAGACGGAGCGTCTTTCCGAAATGGTCGAGGAGCTGCTGGATTTCTCCCGCATGCAGAGCGGTCACTTCTCGCTGCAGATGGACACGATGGATGTCCTCGCAGAGCTGGGCGACGCCGTGCTGATCTACATGGAGCGCGCCAAAAAAGACCGCATCCGCGTGATCTATGAGGAACCGGAAATGCTGCCGTTTGTCTACGGTGACAAAAACCGCATCCGGCAGGTGTTTATCAATATCATTGACAATGCAATCAAATATTCCGATGCCGGCGGGCTTGTGCAGATTACTGCGGAGGCAACTGAGGATAACAGTGCTGTGCGGATCATCGTGCAGGATCACGGCTGCGGCATCAAGCAATCCGATCTCGGCAAGGTCAAGACAAAATTCTATAAGCCGAACCATACGCGGCGCGGCTCGGGCATCGGGCTTGCCGTTGCGGATGAGCTTGTAACCCTGCACAACGGCACACTGGATATCGAAAGTGAGGAGGGCGTCGGCACCACGGTGACAATCACGCTCCCCGCAAAGGATTCCAAATAAAACGAATATCTGACAGGCGGGAACGATCATGGAAAGAATCAGACTTGGCATGCAGCCGCAGAATGGTGATGATCTTCATGGAGCGGCGCCTTGACTAAGGAAATAGGGAAAGGACTGATATTTTGTCAGAACAGGAACATCTGCTGGCGGCACAGGTCGCCGCACAGAATAACGCCGCTGCACAGTTCACGGCGCACAAAGAGGCTGCCGCGGAAGCGGAGCAGGATCAGGAGATTCTGAATGTGCCGGAGCCGGAGAATGTCCCTGAGACGCCCGCACCGGCTGAGCATGATCCGGAACGGGATGCAAAGGCTGCAGAGCAATCCGCGGCGAAGGCGGAGTTTGCACATAAATCGAAAATCGGCGGACAGGCGCTGATCGAGGGCGTCATGATGAAGGGCGCATTCCGCGGCGCAATGGCGTGCAGACTGCCGAACGGCGAGATCGACCTCGAAACATGGGATCTGCCCGCGAAATTCGAGACCGATCCGAAAACCGGCAAGCAGCGGATCGTGCGCAAGTGGTATAATAAGATTCCGCTCGTGCGCGGCTGCGTCAATTTTGTGATGTCAATGGTGGACGGCTACCGCTGCATGATGAAAGCCGCCGAGAAGCAGTTTGACGAGGAGGTCGATGACTTCTGCGGCTGGAAAAAGCATGAGAAGATCGACAAGCTCTCCGAGGAGGAGGCATTCGAGAAGTTCAGCGTCTGGTTCCCCGAATACCGCCGGAACAAGGAGCTCGAAAAGCTCAAAAAGGATAAGGACTATCAGAAGCAGGGCGACCCCGATGCCGGAACAATCCGTTCGCGCTGGGCGTACCTGAAAAAAGCCTCGGAGAACTATGAATACGAGGAGCCGAGCAAGTTTGAAAAATGGGTCGAGGAGAAACTCGGCGACGCGATCTTCAATGTCTTCATGACAATCGCGATGATCCTCGGTGTGGTAATCGCATTCGGACTGTTCCTCTATCTGCCGCGTCTGGTGGTATCGTTTGTCAAGCCGCTGACCGACAGCCGGATCATCAAATCCTGCGCGGAGGGTCTGGTCAAGATCGTACTGTTTGTTGCATACATGTGGCTGACGGGGCTTGGCAAGAGTATCCGCAGAACCTATGAATATCACGGCGCGGAGCACAAAACCATCGCCTGCTTTGAGGCGGCGCTCCCGCTGACTGTTGAGAATGTCAAAAAGCAGTGCAGATTCCATCCGCGCTGCGGCACAAGCTTTATCTTTCTTGTGCTGCTGATCGGCATTTTCTTCGGCTGCTTCAATCCGTATACGGTTGTCTGGCAGCGTGTGCTGTTCGGTGTGGCGCTGCTGCCGGTGATCATGGGCGTCAGCTATGAGCTGATCCGGATCGCGGGCAGATATGACAATCCGCTGACACGTATTCTCTCGGCGCCCGGACTCTGGATGCAGCGCATCACAACAAGAGAACCCGACGCTTCGCAGATCGAGTGCGCGATCGCAGCGATGACACCCTGCATCCCCGAAAACCTCGAAGACGACATCTGGTAAGGCGGGCAGTGCCCGCTGCCGTTTCGTGAATGGCAGTTGACCGAAATTTGTTCTGTCACTTCCCGACCGCGGGCGTTTGGAAAGACCGTTGATTGTATCTGCTGCCGTTTCGTGAATGACAGTTGACCGAAATCTGTTCTGTCACTTCCCGACCGCGCGCGCTTGGAATGACTGTTGATTGTATCTGCTGCCGTTCCGTGAATGGCAGTTGACCGAAATTTGTTCTGCCACTTCCCGACCGCAGACGTTTTAAGGAGAAAGCAAATGATTCCAACATTCAAATATCATCCGGATCCGTTCGGGAGCAAGGTGTTTTATAAGGGCGAACCGCACCGCTGCGACTGCTGCGGCAAGGAGACCGATGTCTGGTATGAATCGCCGTTTTACGCGCTGGAGGATGTGGAATGCCTCTGCCCGTGGTGCATTGCGGACGGCTCCGCAGCTGCAAAATTCAACGGCGAGTTTCAGGACTGCGCCTCCATTGACCATGTCTCCGATCCGGAAAAGGTGAAGGAGCTGACCGAGCGCACGCCCGGTTATCACGGCTGGCAGCAGGAATACTGGATGGCGCACTGTGATGATTTCTGTGCGTTCATGGGCTATGTCGGCTGGAAGGAGATTGAGGAAATGGGTCTTGCGCAGGAGATCGAGGAGACCTACCGGCAGGATCTCTGCGGCTTTGAATTTGCAGATATCCGGCAGTACATGGTTCAGGGCGGCAGCATGCAGGGGTATCTGTTCCGCTGCCTGCACTGCGGTAAGCATTTCCTTTATGCGGACTGCGACTGATGATGAAACAGTTTGATCCGGCGCTGCTGCGCGAGCTGACCGGAATACTGCAAGCCGGCGGGATCGCGGATGCGGCGCTCGAAGCAAAATGGATTCTTGAAGACGCGCCGTCTGCGGAGGTTGCCCGTCAGATTGCAAAGCGGCGCGCAAAGCATGAGCCGCTGCAATATCTGCTCGGCGAATGGGAATTCTATGGGCTGCCGTTCTGTGTCGGCGAGGGCGTGCTGATTCCGCGGGCGGATACCGAAACAATCGTAGATGCGGCGCTTTCCCGCATAACGGATCGCAGCGGGCAGCAGATTCTTGATCTCTGCACCGGCAGCGGATGCATCGCGCTGACGCTGGCAAAGCACCTGCCGCAGAGCACGGTGATCGGGCTGGAAAAAAGTCCTGAGGCACTGCGCTATGCGGTGAAAAATCAGGAGATACTTCACATCAAAAACGCGCAGATGCTCGAAAAAGATGTGCTCCTGCCCGAGACGGCGGCAGCGTATCGCGGTCTGGCGGCAATCGTCAGCAATCCGCCTTATCTGACGGCGGAGGATATGCAGCATTTGCAGGAAGAAGTGACCTATGAACCGGCTGCGGCGCTCGACGGCGGTGCAGACGGTCTGCATTTTTATCGCGAAATCACGCGGCTCTGGCGTGATGCACTCTGCGAGGGCGGCTTGCTCGCCTATGAGGTCGGGGTGCATCAGGCAAAGGATGTTGCCGCAATATTATCACAAAACGGATTCGGATGCATTGAATGCATCTGTGATCTCGGCGGCATTGAACGTGTCGTTCTGGGACGAAAGGAGTCAGCATCATGACAAGAAAAGAACGCTCTGAAGCGTATTTGCAGAAACACGGCGTCAAGATCAACCCGAACCTGCCCGATATCGAGCCTGTCGCAAAGATGCACACGGCTGAGGAGATTCTGCGGCGCGCGCTGGCTGCATTCCTCGCCTGCCAGATCGCGGTGGATATCGCGGACGGCAGCGATGCGCAGGAGAGCGCAAAATTCTTCACGGGATTGCTTGTGCGCTTCGGGCTGGAGCATGATCTCACGCCCACGGAGCAGCGGCTTTTTGCCTATTATGATCCGGAGGCGCCGCGCACGGTCTCGCCGGAGGAGGCTTCTGATCTTTCGTGGCGTATGGAGATGTGCATTCCGCTGTTCTGGGCATGCGGCCTGCTCAAGGGTGAGCTGCCCTATCCGGATCGTCCCTCGGAGATTGAGGGGCTTGTGCGGATGATCGCGGCGGCGGAGAATCTGGAGGTTCTGCAGATTCTGACAAAGCTGCGCCCTGAGGAGGAAATCCTTGACCGCGCTGACCTCATCTACCGCATGGACTGGGCATGTGTCGATGCGATGCTGAAAAAGGAGCAGCCGACCGGCGGACTGCTGCATGATGTGGTTATGGAGCAGCACAAGGGTCTCAACTGGATCATCGGCGCCTATGACGCGGAGGACTGGGATAACGTCAAGCCGCATACTTAACCGAAACATGATAAACGGAATAAAGCGTGAAGAATGAAAAGCATATCCTTTCCCATGCGCTTTCATTCTTCCTGCCAGCGGGAATACCATCGGGCACTGCCCGTAGAAAGGATCAATGAATATGGCTAAGGCAGAACTCAAAAAGAAGAATATCGCGGTGATCAAGCAGACCAGCAAAGAGGACCGCGAGAAAGCACTGCAAATGGCAATCGCACAGATCGAAAAGCAGTTCGGTGCAGGCGCTGTCATGCGTCTGGGACAGAACAGCGTGCAGAACGTCGAGGCAATCTCGACCGGTTCGCTTTCGCTGGATATGGCACTGGGCATCGGCGGCGTGCCGCGCGGCAGAATCGTTGAAATCTACGGACCGGAAAGCTCCGGTAAAACCACCGTCGCGCTGCAGATCATCGCAGAGGCGCAGAAAAACGGCGGCGAGGCTGCGTTCATCGACGTTGAGCATGCACTCGATCCGGTTTATGCGCAGGCACTCGGCGTCAACATCAATGATCTGCTTGTGTCGCAGCCGGACAGCGGCGAGCAGGCACTCGAGATTGCAGAGGCACTCGTGCGCTCCGGCGCGATTGATGTCATCGTCATTGACTCTGTCGCGGCTATGACCACGCGCGCCGAAATCGAGGGCGAAATGGGCGATTCCCATGTCGGTCAGCTCGCAAGACTGATGTCGCAGGCGATGCGCAAGCTGACACCGGCGATTTCCAAATCCAACTGTGTTGCGATCTTTATCAATCAGGTGCGTGAGAAGATCGGCGTCATGTACGGCAACCCTGAGGTCACCACGGGCGGCAGAGCGCTGAAGTTCTATTCCTCTGTCCGTATGGAGGTCCGCAAGGGCGAAGCCATCAAGAACGGTGCCGAGGTCATCGGCAACCGCACCAGAGTCAAGATCGTCAAGAACAAGGTCGCACCGCCTTTCAAGGAGTGCGAATTCGATATGATGTACGGCAAGGGCATTTCGCGTCTCGGTGAGGTGCTGGATCTTGCAACCGATCTCGATATCATCCACAAGAGCGGCTCGTGGTTCAGCTACGGCGACCGCAAGCTCGGTCAGGGCAGAGATGCCGTCAAGGAGCTGCTGGAGGCGGATCCCGCGTTCGCAAAGGAAGTCGAGCAGAAGATCATGGAGCAGAAGGCAAGCCTGATCCTCGCTTCCAAGAAGAACAAGAAGGCTGCGGCTGTCTCCGATGCAAAATCGAAGGCGGAGCAGGCTGTTGCGGCAACCGGCGCGGCGCTGGATGCCGCCGGCAGCGATGCGGATGACGATTTCGAGGAGTTTGCACCGGAGGAGTAATCCGCCTATGAAGATCACGGAGATCCAGAAGGGCAAGGGTAAGCTCTATGAGATCACGCTGGAGGACGAAAGCCGTTTCTGGCTGCATGCGGACCTGCTGCAAAGCGAGTTTCTGCACACCGGAGATGACCTGACGCCGGAGCGCATTGCGGAACTCAGACAGCGCGCGGCGGAGCATCGGGCGTATGAATACGGAATGTATCTGCTCGACCGGCGCGGCTACTCCTACCGTGAGCTCTATGACAAGCTGATGACTGCGCCCCATGCGCAGGAGGATGCCGTCCTGAAGGCGCTGGAAAAAATGACGCGCTACGGCTTCATCAATGATGCGCGCTATGCGGAGCAGCTTGCAAGACACTATGTCGAGAGCAAAAAATATGGGCTGCGGCGCGCGGAATATGAGATGCGGCACCGCGGGCTCTCGCAGGCGGATATCGACGATGCACTGGCGGAATATGACGATCCGGTGCGGATTTCGGAGATGCTGCTGGAGCTGCTGCAAAAGAAGTATGCGCGGGAGCTGACCGATCCGGATGACCGCAAGGCGACCGAAAAGGTCACGGCGGCGCTAGTCCGCCGCGGGTTTACCTATCAGCAGATCAGGTATGCGATTGAGGATTATTTTGCTGCGCTGAATGAGGCGTGAGAATTGTGACATGTGCGCAAGCGGCGCATTCTGATTTCTAATTTGCAATCAAAGGGGACTGTGTATGATTGTCAGTATGGTATCACTTGGCTGTGCCAAGAATCTGGTGGATTCCGAGCGGATGCTTGCGCTGCTGCGTGAGGGCGGCTATGTGCTGACGCCGGATCCTGCCGATGCCGATATTGCCGTTGTGAATACCTGCGGATTTATCCAGTCCGCCAAGGAGGAAGCGATCGACACGATTCTGGAGCTTGCCGAGCTGAAAGCTTCGGGCTCGCTCAAAAAGATCGTTGTCACGGGATGTCTGGCGGAGCGCTACAAAAACGAGGTCGCGGAGCAGTTCCCAGAAGCGGATGCCGTCATCGGCATCGGGGATCAGCCGGAGATTGTCCGCGTGCTTGATGAGATCACAAAAGGGGAGCACATCGCAAGATTCGCCCCGAAGTGCAATATGCCGCTGACCGGCAGACGCATCATCGCGACACTGCCGTTTTATGCCTATCTCAAGGTCGCGGAGGGATGTTCCAACGGCTGCGCCTACTGCGCAATCCCAGCGATCCGCGGCAAGTTCCGCTCGGTTCCGATGGAGGATGCCGTTGCGGAGGCGGAGACGCTGGCGAAATCCGGCATCACGGAGCTGATTGTCATTGCGCAGGATACCGCGCGCTACGGCGAAGATCTCTACGGCAGGCAGATGCTTCCGGAACTGCTCCGGCGGCTCTGCAAAATCGAGGGGCTGCGCTGGATCCGTGTGCTCTATTGCTATCCGGAGCGCATCTCCGACGAACTGATCGACGTCATTGCGTCGGAGCCGAAGATCGTCAAGTATATGGATATCCCCGTGCAGCACTGCAACGATGAGATTCTTAAGGCGATGCGCCGCAAATGTGATGCGAAGAGTCTGCGTGATCTCTTTGCAAAGCTCAGGGCGCGCATCCCGAACCTGACGCTGCGGACAACCATGCTCGTCGGATTCCCCGGCGAGACCGATGCGCAGTTTGAGGAGCTCTCGGAATTTGTGCAGGAGATCCGCTTTGACCGGCTCGGCTGCTTTGCCTACTCCGAGGAGGAGGGCACAATTGCAGCGCGCATGGAGAATCAGGTCGATGAGGAGATCCGGCAGCGCAGAGCGGAAATTATCATGGAACAGCAAATGCCGGTCGCGGCGGAACTGAATGCGGCGCGGATCGGAACAGACACAGAAGCGGTCATCGAAGGATTTGACACGGAGGCAGGCGCGTGGCTTGCCAGAACCGCAGCAGATGCCCCCGAAATCGACGGGCGGCTCTATATCGTCGGTACGCCGGAGGACGGCTATCGCATCGGGCAGTATGTGCAGGTGCACATCACGGCGGCTGTGGATGATTATGATTTGAGTGGAGAGGTGACCTTGCGTTGAATACGCCCAATAAGCTGACGCTGCTGCGTGTGCTGCTGGTGCCGGCATTTGTCCTGCTGTTTTATTGGCAGTTCCCTGCGCATTATCTGATTGCAACGCTTGTGTTTGTCGCGGCGGCGATTACGGATGCTGTTGACGGACATCTTGCGCGCAAGAACAATCAGATCACGGATTTCGGCAAATTTCTTGATCCGCTTGCGGATAAGGTGCTGGTCGTGACGGCGCTCTCCTGCTTTTTACAGCAGCAGAAGATGAACATTGTCTGCTTTCTGCTGATCGTTGCGCGTGAGTTTATGGTCTCGGCGCTGCGGCTGGTTGTCGCGAACAAGGGAACCGTTGTGCCGGCGAGCTTTGCGGGCAAGCTGAAAACCGCGTTCACGATGATCGCGCTGATTACGGCAATGGTTTACTGGTCATTCCGGCTGGATTTTCACGCATTCGGGCTTGCGATTCCGGATGCAGTCTATACCGGTGCGGAGGTGCTGCTGCAGATTCTGTTCTGGATTGCTGCCGTGCTGACAGTCTGGTCCGGCGCAGAATATCTCAAAGCCTATTGGAAGGATATCAATCCCAATCAGTGAAAAAACAATCTGAACAAAAAAGCCGTACAACGAGGTGCTGCCCCGTTGTACGGCTTTCTGTTTATGCGCTGTTGTTTTGGTTTACTCTGTGATTTCCTCAACGCGGACATTCTGGATATAGACGGTTGCCGTCGAGCCGCGGTGACCGAGATTGAACTCAAGGCGTCCGTTCGGATCGTTCTTATCGTTCATCTCGAAATCATAGGTGAAGGTGGCCTTTTCGGTCGGGACAGTCAGCGTGGTGTCCTGCAGATAGCGGATCCAGCCGGCGGTCGGTGCGGAGACGCAGACAACGATATCGCGCTCCTCATCTGCCCATGCATCGAATGTGACGCGGTACTTTTTGCCCTTGATCATCGGGAGCTCCGGCTGCACGAGCTGCACGGAATAATCGACCTTGCCCTCGTTCTCCGAGCGGATGATCATGGTGTTGTCGCTGATCTCGGCGGAACCCTCGCCGCCCTCAAAGAGCAGGAACTTCCAGTTGACATCGTCGGTCAGATCCTCTGCCTCGGCAAAATCGCCGTTGTAGATGAAGTTGCCGTCTTCGAGTGCCTCGCGGTAATTTGCTTCCGGCCTGGTGACGTTGGTGTCATACTCCGGCTTCTGGTAGACGCGGACATAGTCGATCTCGAACTCTGCCTTGTCGAAGTCGGTGGTGTCATCCGGATTGCCCGGCCATGTGCCGCCGACTGCGAGATTCATCTGGACAAAGAACGGCTGATCAAACGGTGCCGGATAGGGCTTTTCGTCCTCGCCCTCGACTGCGGTGAACCAGTCATTGACGGTCAGATAGCATTCGCCGTCGATATACCAGCGGATTTCGCCCGGCTCCCACTCGACGCTGTACTCGTGGAAATCGCTGGCGAACGAGCCGTTTTCAAGCTCAACGGTGCCCTGCTGCTCTGCATGCGGTGCGCCGTAATGAACGGTGCCGTATGCGGTTTTGGGTGCGCTGCCGAGCACTTCCATGATGTCGATTTCGCCGCACTTCGGCCACTGACCGTAGTGCCCTTCATCCTGCGGCATCATCCAGATTGCCGGCCAGAGACCCTGTCCCTCGGGGACCTTTGCGCGTGCAACCACCTTGCCGTAGGTGAAGTCGGTCTTGTTCTGGGAATTGACCTTGCCGGAGGTGTAGTAATCCTTGCCGTCCTTTTCGGTCTTGATGCCCTTGAGAATCAGGCAGCCGTCGCGCAGGAAGATGTTGTCCTCGGATGCGGTGTATTCCTGCAGCTCCTCGTTTGTCCAGCCCGGCTCGCGCAGCTCGCGGTTCCAGATGGATTCATCGAGGGTTGTGCCGTCGAACTCATCGTGCCACAAGAGGTTGTAGCCTTCGAGCGCAGGGGCTTCTGTCTTGGGTGCTTCGGTGGTCTGTGCCTCGGTTTCGGGCGCAGATGTTTCCGCCTTGCTTTCCGCTGTGGACGACGAAGCGCCGCAGCCGGTCAGCAGGCTGATTGCTGACAGTGCAGCAAAGATGCGCATTTTTTTCATTTGATTTCCTCCCGTTTTTCCGCTGAAGGGGGTGCGGAATTTCTTGATTCTATTATACCCGATTTGTGCGCCGTGTACTGTCACGATTTACACATTCATACCATAATCTTGTCTTTTCTTTTGTATCAGGTGCTTTGCCTGACCGCAATATCTGATAAATAGCGGACATTTCAAATTATAAAACGAACATTATATAAAAATGGTCGCGAAATAAGATTTGGAAGAATAGCAGAGAAAATGCGGCGAAATTTCATCGTAACCGCCCGTGACCGGATTTGCAATTCCGAACCGGATCGCTTATAATAAGGATGCGATCGCAAGTGATATCCCCGCAGCAGATCGCTCCGTGCAGAATCTACGAGGACTACGAGGTTCTGCGCGGAGAGAATACAACCAATTCCAAAAAGTGGATTCAGCCGATCTGACATTCTTTTCGACATTCCCGTTGTGTATCGAATATGCGGTGATGAAAGCCGCTGCAATCAGCACGAGATTGCAGCGGCTTTCGGTTTTGTTATGATTTAATCGAGGTCTTTCAGGAAATCTGTGATCACCTCTGCACATGCATCGGGCTGTTCCTCGTGAACCCAGTGTCCGCCCGGCAGATTGGCAACTGTCACATTCCCGAGCCTGTCAAAATAGGGCTGCATTGTTTCGGTCTTGTATTCCTGCATTTCAGCCCATTCCAGCTCATAGGCTTTCTCTCTGCGCGCCTCCTCGGTGCCGGAGAAATCTTCTGTCAGCTTATTGATCCGTTGTTCCGAGAGCCGATCCGCAGCTTTGAATTCCTCTAAGGTTTCATAGCCGTTCTCGGCGCTGATATAGAGCTTCGGCACATCGGTCGGATGAAGGACACTGTCGATTTCCCGCCAGTTGTCAAGTATTTTCGACATCTCAGAATAAAATGCTCTGCTGCCGAATGTCATCAGCCCGAGCGCACGGTCTGCGCGCTGATCGTCTTCGGAATAGGATTCGTCAGGCGGGAAGAACATATTACCTGCGACATCGCCGATCCCGAGATTGATCAGCGTCCGGAAGATTCCCATACCGCCTGTCTCATCCTCCAGCTCAGCGCGCTGCTCATCGGTGAGATCATTGATATCCGGCAGAATCGTGGTATCAAGATCAATCACCGCTTCAACCTCCTCCGGATATTTGCTCACCCAGTAGGTGATCAGCACGCCGGAGTAGGAATGCGGCATCAGGACATAGGGCGCTTCGACGCCGGCATTCTGCAGTGCCTTGCGGTAATCCTCCACAACAAATGAAACGGTCATGTCATCCATGACATCGTCGCTGCCGTCATATCCCGCACGCGCCAGATAATAGACCTGATTTTCCTGCTTTAACCTGGAAGCAAGCTGCCGGAACTGCACCGGAAAGCCGTAGCCGCTGCCGCAGAAGGAAATGATCCGGTGACCGCCCTCTGCGCCGCCGTAATCCACCAGATTCAGGCTGTGATCCCCGACGGAAACCGGCTGATAGAGCCCCTGCTCCGCAAGGAACTCCTTGTTCTTTTTCAGATTGACACGGTGGATAATCGTTGTGGTCAGCAGCCCGAGTATGATGATCCCGAGCAGCACCAGCAGAATGATCCCCAGTACCTTAAAAATCTTCTTGATCACACGCATATTTGTTCTCCTTTTGAATGATTGTTACCCCAGGTGCATTGTCATATCGGTCGGTTCATCCTGTCTGCTGTACCGCAGCATGCAGCCTGTGATGATTCCGCAGTGAACCTCAGTCAGAATCTCGACATCCTGCTTTTCATAGTGCAGACGGGTAATGACAGTATCTGCGACAATTTTCTGTTCGCCGAATGACACGAAACTGCCGCAGTTCCGGATATGATTTGCCCAGCCTGCCGCGTAAAAATCCGTCGATGTTTCCTGCATATCCTTGTTGAGATAGGTCCTGAACTCCGCAAACCGCTGTTCAAGGAGGCAATGCACGGCGGCAGAAGCCGTCCGCAGCATTTCGTCTTCATCATAGGGATGCTCGAGCCGTCTCGCAGCGGCATAGAGGCTTTCGCCCGTTTCGATTGCGGTCAGAACCTCTGTCAGCATGTTGACATGCAGAATCATCTCGTTGATTTTGTGTCTGAAATCCGCGGATCTGCTGCGGATCAGCGCAGTTGCATCCGCTTCGCTGTCAAGGACATCTCCGATCTCATCGAGCGAGAGACCAAGCGATTTGAGAAACCGGATTTTTTTCAGCCGCCCGATGTTTTCGCTGTCCAGTTTGCGCGGAGCTGCGGCACTTTCGCGCACGGTGCGGATCAGACCGCATTGTTCATAATAGCGGATTGTGCGCGAGGTCAGATCAAGCTCCCTGCACACTTCGGTTATGTTTTTCAGGCCTTTCATGTACATCACCATCCTTATTATACACCTTGACGTTACGTCAATGTCAAGATGGAAATGCGAAAATATAAGCCAAATCCGCACGTACGATTCGCAGGCGGATTTGGTTAATATGCCGAATCCGGCGGCGTGGCGCTTCCTTGACAATTCCGCGCAGGAATGTTATACTGATACCATAGAAATACACGATCTGCATTTATGCGAGGACTGAGAATGAAACGATTTTGCGAACACTATCTGAAAAAACTCCGGATCGGGAACATCACGGCGGATTCCAATGTACTCATGGCGCCGCTCGCCGGATACACAAGCTATCCGTTCCGCGTGATGTGCAGAAAGCTCGGCGCCGGACTGTGCTTTACGGAAATGGTCAGCGCGAACGGGCTGAAATATCATGACAAGGCAACGGCAAAGCTGCTCTATACGGATGCTGCCGAGAACCCGAAGGCGGTGCAGCTGCTCGGATGCGTGCCCGCCGCGTTTGAATACGCCTGCAAGGGCGCATATACCGCGGATTATGACATTGTGGATATCAACATGGGCTGCCCCGTGCCGAACATCGTCAAGAACGGCGAGGGCAGTGCGCTGACGGGCAATCTGCCGCTTGCCGCAAAGATCATTGAGGCATGCAAGCGCAGCGGCAAGGTTGTGACGGTCAAATGCAGACCGGGCATGAACCCGAAGGGCATCGTGATCGCGGAGTTTGCGCGGATGTGTGAGGACGCCGGTGCGGATATGCTGACCGTTCACGGCAGAACGCGGAATATGATGTATGAGGGTGCGCCGGTTTATGAATATATTGCGGCGGCAAAGGCGGCGGTGCATATTCCCGTGATTGCGAACGGCGGCATCTGCTCGGAGGCGGATGCCGTCAGGATGATGGAGCAGACCGGCGCGGACGGCGTCATGATTGCGCGGTACGGGCTGGAAAATCCGCTGATTTTTGCGGAGCTGACCGGCACGGAGACCGGTGCGACCAAGCGCTCGCTGATGCTGGAGCAGCTTGATATCGCGGGCTCCTGCTTTGATGAGCTCGCCGCAATGGAATACATCAAAAAGCTTTCCACTTACTTCATGAAGAAGCTGCCGGGGACTAAGGTCTACCGGCAGGCGCTGCACGGCTGCGGAAATTTGCAGGAGCTGCGGCAGATTCTGATGCAGATATTCGGAGAAACGGAGAATCAGGCATGACGGAAGAATTCAGGATTGAAAACGGCGTCCTCACAGGCTACAGCGGCGGCGCGCACAGCATTGTGATTCCGGCGGGTGTCCGCTTGATCGGCAAAGGTGCGTTCAAGGGCATGGCGTGGATCACGGATGTCACGCTGCCGGAGGGGCTGACCGAAATTGATGACAATGCATTCAAGGGCTGCCGGCAGCTTGCGGCGATCAATTTTCCCGCGGGGCTGAAACGCATCGGGGATTTTGCCTTTCACAGATGTCATGCGCTGACTGCGGTGCTGCTGCCGGATTCGGTGGAAACGCTCGGGACGGGTGTGTTCCTCTACTGCGACCGCCTGCGGGAACTTCGCGCGAACGGCGTCCGGCGGCTGGAAAAACAGGCGGTTGCGAATGATACGCAGCTGACGGCGCTCTCTCTGCACAGTGAAATCGACTGCTCCAATTTCGGCGATGATATCTTCACCGGCTGCATCCGGATTCAGGATATCCGGCTCTCGGACGGTTTCTGCTATCACGCGGAGAATCTCTTTTCGGATTATATTGCCGGAAAGACCGTGCATCCGGTTGTCCGCAGAATCGCGGAGAGCCTGTTTCAGTCGCTGGAAACCGAGAACGGCGTGCTCTGCAGAATGCATGTCAACCTGCGCGAATTTGAGCTGCCGGAGGGCATCACCTGCATCGGAAAGGGCTGTTTTTTTGATAAGCGGGGATTTTTCTCGCTGACCTTTCCGGCAAGTCTGAAGCGCATCCGGAGCAACGCATTCGGCAACTGTCTCAACCTGAAAGAGATCAGGCTGCAGCATGCGGAGATTGTGATCGACGATGACGCCTTCCGCGGATGCACCAGCCTGAAAACGGTCATCATCGGCGGCGAGACCTATCATCTCCGCGGCATTACCGATGCAGGGGAAATGCCGTATATCATCCGCAGAATCAACGATCAGCTGCTGAGCGATTTTTATATCAGCGGCAGAACTCTGATGTCCTACTCCGGCAGAGAGGTGCAGGTGACGATCCCCGAGGGTGTGGAGATCATCGGGGAGAGCTGCTTTGCGGGCAATGACAAGCTCGGGCGCGTGATTATGAGCGATACGGTTCGCGAAGTGCAGGAAAACGCATTCCGGAACTGCACCGTGATGCAGTCTGCGGTGTTTTCGGCAAATCTGCGGACGATCGGCAGCGGCGCTTTTGAGAACTGCAAAAAGCTGATTCGCTTCAATGTTCCGGAGGCGCTGGAAACCGTCGGGTTTGCGGCGTTCCGCGGCTGCGGGATGCTGGAACTCAAGCAGTTTGATACGGGTACGCCCGCGGCGGAAAAGCTGCCGGAGCGCGTCTATACAGCCGATGACATTCCCGCATACGGCTTCTGCGATGATGCCTCGCTGACGGAGCTGCATCTGGAAAAGCCCTGCGTGATCGGGAAATATGCGTTTTCGGGCTGCCCGAATCTGCATACGGTTGTGATTGACAATCCTGCGTGCATCATCGAGCCCTATGCTTTTGAGAAATGCGGTGCGCTGCGGGAAATCAAAGTGCTGGCAGGGGAGATCGGGAAAGGCGCGTTTTCATTCTGCCGGAGTCTGGAAACCGCGGAGATTCGCGGCGTTCCGGTGCTCGGGGATGAGGCGTTTGCGGGCTGTGCATCCCTGAAAGAAATCCGCCTCTCCGATGATGTGACGGCGATTGGGCGGCGCTGCTTTGATGAGTGTACATCCCTGCGCGCATTTGATTTTAATCCGGTGCGGCAGATCGGTGCGCGCGCATTTGAGCGCTGCGACAGTCTCACGGAAATCCGGCTGACACATGCTGCGGTCGGCTATCATGCATTCGCGGACTGCGCCGGACTGAAAACCGTCGTGCTCGATGCCGATACGGTTTTGCAGAGCGGCGCATTCACGGGCTGCACCTTTGCGGATACAGTGATCTATGACGGCGCATGCTATTCGTTTTCGCAGTTTGCGCAGAGCAAAAATACCGCGGAGAATCCGCTGCCGCTGCCGGTGCAGGAGATCATCGGCAGCGTATACAGCTGCTTTGATGTCAACCGCGATCTCCGCATTGTGAAATACAAGGGCGACGCTTCGGCGGTGCGTATTCCGGATGATGTGACCGGCGCGGAGGACGAAGCCTTCCGCGATCATCTGCGCGTGGCGGAGATTGTTTTTCCGTCGGGCTTCTGCTACAGCGGCAAGCTGACATTCTCCGGCACCGGCTGGCTCGAAAAACGCCGCAGAGCGATGCGCTATAATATGGTCAACGGCATGCTGATTGACGCGGCGGGCTGCGGTGAGACCGCGGAGATTCCTGCGGGCACTGTGCGCATCTGCAGCTGGGCGTTTGCAGGCAACACCGCGCTCAGGGAGCTGATCCTGCACGATGACCGCATTGCCGTCGATGTATTTGCATTTCGGAACTGCATGAATCTCCGGTGCATCCGCTGTGCAGACGGCAGCAGCTATACACTGGAATCCGTCAGCGATCTCACGGAGAAGGAATATCCCGAGCTGATCCGCCGGATTTTCACCGAGAGCCTCAACTGCTTCAAACTCGATGCGGACGGCGTCCTTGTCGAGAGCACGGGCAATCTCAAGGAGCTTGTGTTCCCGCGCGGCATCCGTGCCGTCGGCGATCAGGTTTATATGGACTGCCACCTGCTCGAGCACATTACATTTGCAGATGATACGGAGCAGATCGGGAAATCGGCATTCAAAAACAGCAAGTGGCTGCAAACCGCTGCGCATGCGGGCAGCATCCGGCAGATCGGCGCGCAGGCATTCAGCGGATGCAGAAGCCTTGTGCGGATTGATCTTTCCGATGCGCTGGAATCCCTCGGCAAGCGCGCCTTTGAGCACTGCTGTTCGCTCGGGGAAATCCATATTTCGGAGCAGCTTGCGGTGATTCCGGAGCGCGCATTCTTCCGCTGCAAGTCGCTGCGGAAAATTGTGATTCCGGCATCTGTGCGGCAGATTGAATCGCAGGCGTTTGCCTTCTGCACGGAACTGGAGGAGGTCATTTTCTGCGACCGCGACAGTGTGCAGGTCGCTGATGATGCCTTTGCGTGGTGTGAGAAGCTATGAGATACAGAACACTCGGAAATACAGGGCTCCGCGTCTCGGAGATCGGCTTCGGCACGATTCCGGTGCTGAGCGGCAATGTGCCCGTCCTGCCGGAATATTTCAGTCCTGATGTGCAGGAGGCGGTTTCAATCATGATGCATGCGTACCGCATGGGCTGCAATTTCTATGACACCGCGATTCCGGAGGAATACGGCGATGCGGAATACAAGCTCGGCGTTTTTGCGGAGAAAGCCGGACGGGAGAACATCATCATTTCGGATAAAGCGCGCTTCATGGACGGCAATGATATCTTCCGCGAGGTGCAGCGCTCAGCGGAGAATCTCGGCACAAATCCGGATATCTATTTTGTGCATCAGGTGGACGAGAACAATCAGGATGAGGCGTTCAGCCGCTACGGCGCGCTCGATGCGCTCTGCGACCTGAAAAAAGCCGGTGTCATCCGTTACACCGGCATTGCGACGCATTATTACAGTGTGGCGGCGCGTGCCGCTGCGGACAGCCGTGTCGATGTGATTCAGACAAGCGGCAACATCATGGAACGCGGCATCATGGAACGCATTGCCGCAGATGCGCGTTTTCGCGGCAAGGGGCTGATTCTCAACAAGGTTTACGCCGCGGGCTGTCTGCTGCCGGAGTTTCAGCCCGCTGAACTGATCGGCGGCATTCTGCACTGGCCGTTTTCCTGTGCGCTGATCGGCATCGGGACAACGGAACAGGCAGACGCCGCGATGCAGACGGAATACGCGCCGCTGCATCTCACATTTGATGCGGTGATGCAGCGGCTTTCGGAATCCTTTTCGCCGCTGCGCTGCGACCGCTGTCAGCGGTGTATCTGTCCGCACGGCTATGAGATTCACATTCTCCTGCGGCAGTATCACTATTATCATCTTGGCAAGCGCTTCTGGGCGATGAAAAAGCTGCGGCTGAATATTGCGGAAGTCTATGCGCACTGCCGTGCCTGCACGGAAAGAACCTGTATGCAGACATGTCCGCGGAAGCTGCGCATTCCGGAGCTGATCGAAATGATTTATGAACTGAGTCGGCAGCCGCTGCCGGACAAAAAGCAGCCTTAGTACAATCGTACCAAGGCTGCTGTTTTTGTTATCGGAAGAAAACCGTGTAGATCAGATCGGCGGCGAGCACCGTGACAATCACGGCTGCCGCAGTGATGACGGTTTTGTCTTTCATATGCGCGGCGAGTTTATCGAGCAGCGGCTGAATCACATAGAGGAACACAACGCCGCCGATGCCGAACCGGATGCTCGGGCTGAGGGCAATCCGCGCCTGAAAGTTGATTGCATAATCTGCGTAGGTCTGCCACGGCCACGAGCCGATGATCCATTCGCAGAGATAGCTTGTGATCAGCTCGATCAGTGTGGCGGTCGCCATGGTCAGCAGGAAGATGACCGGCAGGAACAGCAGTTTTCGCTTGAGCGGCTTTCCTTTGATCAGCCGGTACCACAGCAGCAGAAAGACCGTTGCACCGAATCCGTAGACCGGCAGCCACGGACCGAACAGCACGCCGCGGTTGCTGAATCCCCAGCGGTAAATAAAGGTTTCCAGCACAACCTCATAGATCCAACCGATCACGGCATAGATCCAGAAGAACAGGACATATTCCGAAATGCGCCGCAGTTTCATATGATTAGACATCCTTTCCTGCAAGTAAAATGTATGATTTATTATAACGCAAACCTGCAGAAAAGTCAACCGCGGCGGGCAGTGCCCGCTTCCAGTTTGCTAAAGGTCTTTTTTACGACTGTTTGTATCATCGTGCGCTCTTGAATCAATCCTATGTTGAAGCGCCCGCATTGAGGAGGCAGTGACCGCATCCATTTTTCTATAGCTGTCTTAGTACTATGGATGTACTGAGCGCAGACTCTTTTTTGCTCCAATTACTGACGATACCGAGTATTGCGCACCCTCAGCCCGTCGCGCCAAAACGGAGCATGGTTTTATGACGGCTGCAGACAATCGGAGCCGCGCACGGCGCGGTCCATCAGATAATCCCTGCCCTTGCCGTCAGCGGAATTCCGGTCAAAGAGCGCATGGATCGCAGCCGCATCAAAGGGGATGATCTGCACAGCGTCTCCGTCGGTGCTCTGCCGGTCAATGCCGGAGTCAATGAAGATGCTGCCGTCCTGATCGAGCGTGACGCAGCTTGAAAAGCTGAGAGTACCGAAATCCGCAGACTGAAAGTTCACCGCCTGACAGGAACCGTTCGGCTGCGTGAAGCCGAGGATCGTCACATTCTCCATATCCGACATGATCTTGACCATGTCATCGCCTGCGCTGACCGTCTCGGAGTTGACCAGCAGAATCACTCTGCCGTCGCCGAGCAGCTGTTCGCCCTGAAATTTGATCTCTTTGCCTTTGATGTAATTGCCGTTTTCATCGGTTGCCCACTTATGTTGTTCTTCATCCCATACGCCGGTGAGCATGTTCACATATTCGCCTTTGGGTGCGAACATCGAGACAACGCCGTCCACCATGTGCGGGGAGCCGCCCTCATTGCTGCGCAGGTCGATGATGACATCCCGGACGCCTTCCGCCTGATATTGGAGAATTGTACTGCGGAGCTCGTCTTTCATTTCGTTGAATGCATCATCCTCCGCGGAGTTGTAGGATTTCATGTCATAGCTCATGCCCTTGATGCGCAGGCAGGCGGTGGTCTCATTGATTTTGCTCCATGCGAGATTTGCCGATTCGATGCCTTGATTGATCGTGTTGACTGTATCGCGGCAGCGTTCAAAGTATTCGCCGGTTTTGGGGAGTACGGCGGTCTGCTCGGCGCCGGAATCGTCGAGATAGGTCACGGCGACGCTTTCGCCGCCGACACCTGCCGCCAGCAGGCCGCTCCAGAAGATTTCATTGTCGATATCCGGGTAGCTGTCCAGATGCAGCAGGATATGGCCGTCCTGATCTGCAACAAATGTGCTGAGGCCGTAGGCGGGGGAGCTTTTGCTGACTTCGTCGGGCGATCTGCCGTCCCATTTTGTAATGACGGTGCCGTTGTGAATGCCGTATGCAGCAAGGCTTTCATCGGTATTGACCGCGGCAAAGCTGCCGTCGGAGCAGTGCATGACCGAAAGACCGTAGTCATTGCCGAGCGCCGCTTTGATGGCGGCTGCCGCTGCATCGTTGTCCTCCTGACGATAGGAGTATCCGACATGCCCGTCATGAAATTCGCCGGAGAACGCGCCCCAGACGAGTGCGTTCCGCCCTGCATCCTGTGTGCGGTCGATCTCCGCGAACTGCGGCTGATATTCTGCATAGAGCGCATCCCAGTCGATGCCCTTGTGTTCGGTCAGGACATAATGCTCGCGCATGCAGGAAAACAGCGTTTCAAAGTCCTTGAGATAGCTTTTTGCACGGTAGCGTGGATTCAGAACGCAAACCGGAATGCTCAGCAGCATGCAGACTGCACCGGCTGCCGCAAGCCTCTGACGGCGCTGCTTCATCTCGGTGAAGAACCCGAGCGCTGCGATCACCGCGCCGAGATAGAGCGGCAGCAGCGAGAGCTCCGGACCGCGCTTTGTAATGACAAACGCCAGAACCGGCGGGAGCAGCCACAGCAGCTTCCATTTTGTGCTTTTGATGCGGTCAGCGCGTTCTGCGAGCAGCCACAGCGCACCGCAGCTCAGCACACAGACCGCAGCCGCGATCAGGTCGATTGTTTGCATATATGCCGCCTCCCTTCAGTTCATATCATCCACATGGAAAAAGTGGTAGCCGAGCAGCAGCCAGACCGCGCACATCACAAGCGAGCAGATGATGACCGGCACGATCTGCGCGGCATGCAGCTCCGGATAATAGGTGTAGTAATTTGTCAGTGTCAGATCATAAGTGCGCCAGTTGTCAAATGTGCAGAGATTGAGGAGATCCGGGATGCTCAGCATGCCGTGAACACGCTTTGCAGCCGAAAGAAACGGAACCGCCGAGCCCTCGATCATGCCGAGCGAAAGCAGCGTTGCACCGAGCGCGCCGACCACTGCCGCAAGCTGCTTTTTCGTGACGAAAAGCAGAAACACAAAGAATGCCGAGAGCCGCAGCAGCGGAAAGAGCATCAGCAGCGCGCGCAGCAGGATATTGGAGAGCGGAACCGCATCCCCGATGCCGTACAGCGCGCCGTAGACTGCATAGGGGATGCCGAGCAGCACCAGAGCGGTCAGCGGTGCGGCAATCATGACGGGAATCGCACGCCCGAAAAAGGATGCTGCACGGCTTCTGCCTGCCGTCAGCTCGTGGTTGATGGTTTTGTCCTCGAAATCATCGCCGCAGACCATGCCGATCATGATCATCGGCGCCATCAGCGCAATGGAAGCAGCAACCGACACTGTCTGCGGGAGATAGGCGGTCAGCGTTTCGCGGATATCAGGGGTGCTTTCGCCGTTGAGAAACAGCATGATGAAGCACACAAGCAGCACCAGCAGATTCGCAAGATACACAATCCGCTTGGTGAACAGCTGCCGGAATTGAAAACGGATAATATCAGACATTGCAGCCGCCTCCTTATGAAATATCGCGCTTGCGGAAGATTGCATAGCCGCCGAACAGCCAGCACAATCCGATGCCGAATGATGTGCAGAGCATCCGGAGAACCGTTCCGCCGGAAAGCGCCGCTTTGTAGACCGTGATCTCCTTGCCGTCGAAGAATCCGCCGGTTGTATTGGTAAAATCAAGCAGCGCTTTCAGGTCGGTCACGCCGGTGTGCCACGAAAGCGAAACGCCGGATTCCTCCATGAGAAACGAGGCGAGGATCAGCGCCATTGTGCCGACAAAGGCAAGCGCCATCGGCACCAGATCATTGCCCGCAGCAAAGCTCAGCGCCGTAAAGAAGCAGACCAGCCGGAACAGAATCGGGAAGATCATGCCGAGATGCAGCAGCATATTGGGCACGGTGAAGCTGCCGCCCCAGCCGTTTTTGAACGTCATGCTGCCGACGCAGACCAGCGGAACGAGCAGCGTCACGGCAATCATGATGATGAGCGCTGCAAAGAATCTGCCGAAATAGACGGCGGAGCGCTTTTGACCGAACAGGACTTCGTAATTTGCGGTTTTGTCGCGGAGATCGGCACCGCAGGCGCGCGCCGTCACCCAGCCCGCCGCGATCGGCAGAAAGACCACGAGCAGCGCGCCGAGGGAACAGAATGTCTCACTGCCTGTTCCGCGCAGCAGCGAGCTGTCCGCGATGATCTGGATCAGAACCGTTGCCAGAATATAGATCGCGCCGCCCCAGAGCAGCTTGTCACGAACGGTCTGCCGCAGAATTGCTTTCAGGATATTCAGCATTGTCATCACCTACCAGTTTCATATAATAGGATTCCAGATCCGCCTCGTGCATGTGCAGCGTCACCGGAATCAGACCGCTTTCGTAGAGTGTTTTCGAGATCAGCGGCAGATTGTCGAGCTGTTCAAAGATGCGCAGGCTGCCGTCCTTCATGACATCGCATTTTTCGATGCCGAGCTTGCTCTGCAGCATCGCGAGCGCGACGGGATCATCATTTGTGTGAATGTGATAATATTCGCCGCAGATCTTGTGCAGCTCCTCCGCTGAGGCAAACTGCCGGATCTGTCCGTTCCGGATAAAGAGATAATCGGTGCAGAGCTGCGAGAGCTCCGCGAGAATATGCGAGGAGATCAGGATCGTGACATTCTCCTCCTCATTGAATTTCCGGAGCAGCTCGCGGATTTCGATGATGCCCTCCGGATCGAGCCCGTTGACGGGTTCATCGAGCACCATGATCTCGGGCTTTGAGAGCAGCGCTCCCGCAAGACCGAGCCGCTGCCGCATGCCGAGCGAAAACTTTTTGACATGCTTTTTGCCGGTATCTGCAAGCCCGACGATTTTCAGCACCTCATCCACGCGATTCGGGTTCGGGATGCCCTTTTGCAGGCGCAGCTTTTCGAGGTTGTCGCGCGCAGACATCTCCTCTTTGGCGTAGGGCGTTTCGATCATAAAGCTCATGCGGGAGCGGGCATGTGCAAGTTCCTTTTCCGTGCTGCCGCCGAAGATCGAAAAGCTGCCCGAAGTCGGCAGAACCAGTCCGCCGAGCATTTTCATGATGGTTGTTTTGCCGGCGCCGTTCGGTCCGACAAGGCCGCAGATCATGCCTTTTCTGATCTGAAAGCTGGCGCTGTCCACAGCCTTTTGTGTTTTATATTGCTTGGTCATTTCCTTTGCCTCAATGATGATTTCAGACATATCGGTTCCTCCTTTGTGTGATTGTTGTTGTCCTGATGATGTTATGATAAAGGAAAAGTATAAAGAATCCTTTAAGAATCTCAAAGTTTACAATTTGTTCATATTTTACCATTGCTGTTTTCGGTGCCGTGTGCTATAATGATTCAAAACTGACATGCAGGAGGTGCACGGCTATGGCGCTGTTTCAGGCAGATATGGATGAACTTGCCGAAAAAGGAAATGAACTGTTTGATGACGGTGCATATGTTCAGGCAATCGAAGTGTGGCAGAAGGCGCTGGATGCTTTGCCGCAGCCGCTGACAGCACAAAGTGAGGCGGTATGGTTTCAAACCTCTGTTGCAGATGCGTGGTTTCAGCTGGAAGAATACGGGAAAGCCTATCCGTATCTGGCGGATGCGAAATCCAATCTTTCCGGAGAGGGTTACACCAATCCGTTTGTCATGCTTCGGCTGGGACAGTGTGCATATGAATTAGGCAAACAGGAGGCGGCGGAATATCTGATGCGCGCATATATGCTTGCAGGGGAAGAAATCTTTGAGGATGAAGACGAAAAGTATTTCAACCTGATCCGACCGCTGATCTGACAACTGAAAAAATAAGGATGCCCTGAAGCGAAACAGAACGCTTCGGGGCATTGTTTGATCTGTTATTTCTGATTTCACATTTCAGATTATGCGTTCGGGAATATGATGCTGATTGTCAGGAGATTGCCTGCGGTTTCTGCGCTGACCTTTGCATTCTGCTTTTCTGCGAGCAGCCGGACGATATAGAGCCCGAGTCCAGCACTGCCGCCGCTGCGGGATGCATCAGCGCGGTAGCTGCGCGTGAACATCAGCGAAGGATCCGGCATCTGACCGGCGGGCACGGGATTGGAAAAGGCGAGTGTGCAGCCGAAATCATCCTGCGAGACGCTGAGCCGGAAACTGTCCTTTGCGTATTTGAGCAGATTGTTCAGCACATTGCCGAGCATGCGCAGCAGCATCTGTTCATCCGCTTTGATATAGACGGTCTTCTCCGGAAATGCAATCTCCGGTTCCAGATGATGCAGCCGGATTGCCGCTTCGCTGTCCGCAAGAAACTGCATCAGCACCTTTGTCAGATTGACCTGCGCAAGCTGCGCCGCGGCATCATCGCTTTCGAGCACGGACATCTCAAAGAAGGTATCCGCCATTTCTTTGAGCGCGTCGGCTTTTTCGCGGCTGATCGCGAGATAATCCGCGCCGCGCTCGGAGAGCTGTTCCTCCTGCGCGAGCAGCTGCAGATTGCCCTTGATGACCGTCATCGGCGTGCGGAGATCATGTGCGATATCCGAGACAGACTGCCGGAGATTGCGCTCTGCACGTTCGGCGTCGCGCTTGAGCCTGCGCTGTGTGTCAAGTGAGCAGTTGATCTCAGCGGTCAGGCGGCTGAGACTGCTGTCGAGCAGCGTGACGGTGATCTGCCGGTTATATGCCGGATCGAGATTCCGGTGCAGCTCCTCCGTGACCTGCCGGAGCTGCAGCTTCATGATCACAATGTAGAGCGCCAGCGCGATGCAGAGAATCAGCAGCACAATGACAGCAGCCGTTTTCATGTTGCATCCTCCTTCAGCCGGTAGCCGATGCCCCAGACGGTTTCGATCAGATCGCTGCCGGATGCCTTTTTGAGCTTTGTCCGCAGATTGCTGACATGCACGCTGACAGTGTTGTCCTCGTAGCAGTATTCCGCGTTCCAGACGGATTCATAGAGATTCGCCTTGGAATACACCTTCTTCGGATGCTCCATAAAAAGCAGCAGCAGCTGGAATTCCTTGGCGGTCAGGCTGAGCGGCGTGTTCTCCCAGCAGGCGCGGTTTTCGGCAGGCCAGAGTGTTAGCCTGCCGACACGGAGCATCTGCGGGAGCTGCGTTCTGCCCGCACGCCGCAGGACAACCTCCATGCGCACGAGCACCTCGCTGAGATCAAATGGCTTGAGGATGTAGTCATCCGCGCCGAGCCGCAGCACCTCGAGCCTTGTCTCCAGCATGGATTTTGCCGAGATCACGATCACGGGCGTCTCGGAATGTGCGCGCAGATCCGCGATCAGGCGTTCGCCGCTGATGCCGGGCAGCATGAGATCCATCAGGATCAGATCAAAGGGTTCTTCTGCGAGCAGCTTTGCGGCAGCGATGCCGTCCGGCGCTTCGCGGACAGTGCAGCCGTTCTGCGTCAAAAATCCGGAGAGCATCTTCCGGATATCGGGTTCATCTTCGATAAGGGCGATTGTTGCATGCATTCAGTTCACCGGCTTTTCCATAGTTTTTCTTTCGGAAGCCACTGAATAAAGTGCCTCCGGCGGATTTATTCAGTATTTCCTTAGCATTATATCACATTCCGTCAAAAAGTGCAACGGGGCGGGCAGTGCCCGCCTCCAATTTGCTAAAGGTCTGTTTTGTGCTTGCTTTCCTTATCATGTGTTTATGAATCAATCGCAGCGGGCAGTGCCCGTCTCCTTATGTCTACAGCTGCCGGAGAACCATGCACCATTGTGACATGATGGGCTGAGGATATGTAATACTTAGTAAAAGAAGGGGAGAGTTGGCTTTAGAATAACGGCACCGGTTCTACCGGCGGCAGCGGATGAAAACAGAGCCGCTGAACAAGCTGTTACGCTCATTCAGCGGCTTCATTTTATCATACCACAAAAATGGGATTCTTAAGGGATAGTATCCCTTAAGCGGGGTTTGGGGCAGCGCCCCATTACAGATCATCGCGGCGCGATACCGCATAAAACACTCACTGCTTCGGGGCGAGGTCTTTATCGGTGATGATCTTGCAGATGTACTTGAGAATCAGCAGGGAATCATCCGTGGTGATATTGCCGTCATGTGTGACATCGGCGTTCTTCTTGCCCTGTGCGGTGATTTTTGCCGTGCTGTCCTCGGCGGCAAGGCGTGCGATCAGAACCGCATCGGAGACATCGACCAGCTTGCTGCAGTCCGCGTCGCCCCAGAGTGTTTCGGTCTTCTCGGGCTCCGTGGTTTCCGGTGCTGTTTCGCCGCCGGTATACTCATAGATAACCTCGACCTTGGTGTAATCCGCGGTGATGGTATCCTCAACATCGGATTCCTGCTTTTCGGAGGCATCCCACCACTTCTGCAGCTCGATCTTGCCGTCTGCAACAACTGCCGCGACATCCTCTTTATCCTCGGTCTGGAGTGTGCCGTCAAACTCGACGGTTGCCTTTGAGCCGGTGCCGAGCTTCAGGCTGTAGCCCTTGCTCGTCCAGAATTTTGTGCCGTCCGGCGTGACTGCATTGATGCAGACTGCGCAGCCTGCTGTTGCCCATGACGATCCTGCGCTGGATTTCACATCGCCCGTAATGACAATCGCCTTGAGGTGCTCCGGATCAGTGATCGGGATTTCGACATAGCCGTTCTCATTGATCATGTTCATCGGATCATCAAAGGTAACGGTTTTCTGCGTTTTCTCCTCCTGCTTTGCATCTGCGAATGCGTCTGCATCCTCGGAGATGACCAGCATCGCTGCGCAGTATGCGGGGAGTGTGACATCAACGGTGCTGCCGGTGACATCGACCGTATCGAGCAGCCTGATCTCGGAGGATTCCGCCGTGATGCCGTAGAGCGCCGCCTTTTTATAGGTCTTTTCGGCGCCGCTGAGCGTGACGGCTGCGTGCTCGGATTCGGTCATGTTTTTGTTCGTCAGCATAACGGTGACAGTCGATGCATCCTTTGTCTTTGCCGCATAGGCGCTGGATTTCGAGACATCCTCAGTCTTTGCGGGGATCAGCGTCTCACCGAAGCTGCCGCCCTTGCCGTCATAATTGGTATAGAGATTGAGACCGGAGAGGATATATCCGCTGCCGCCCCAGAGCGATGCGAAATAGACATTTGCATCCGCATAGCAGCCGAGTGCCTCCGCCTGCGCAATCGCGCCGGAAGGATCGTCCTCGCCGCCGAAGTTGTACTCGGTGATGCCGAGCTTGGTGCCGGGGTAGTATTTGTCGATTGAAGCCTGCACGGTCGGCAGAATCGGGATGTTCGTCTGGCACCACTGACCGATCCAGCTGTTTTCGACGAAGCCTTTTTCATAGAGCGTGCGGACGGACTGCAGACGGTCCTCGGCGCCGTTGCGGCTGGATTCCGAATAATAGTGGATATCGAGCACATCGAGCAGCCGGACGCCTGCCTTTTCCGAAGCCTGCTTCATCGCATCGAGATAGCAGTCGAGATACCAGTGATAGCCGCCCTCTGCCTTCACGGTTTCCCATTCGGTGCTGGAATCGTCATCGGCAAGATGATCGAATGCGGTGTAGCCGTAGAGCGCCGGACCGAAAATCTCCGCCTTCGGATCGAGCTTTTTGACTGCGGCGGCAATCTCAATGGATTTGTCGCTCAGCTCCTGAATGCCGACCGGCTTCGGGTGGATGCGGCTGTGCGTGCCGGACCAGAGTGCCGGCTCGTTGTCGAGCGAATAGCCCTGAATACCGGTTTTCGCCTGCGAATCGCCGAGCTTGCGGATGATGTAATCGACGTATTCATCCATATAGACCACGCCGTCTGTGAGATCAGGTTCCTCGGCAAAGGCGCTTCCCTTTGTCAGCTTGACCTCATTCCAGCGCTTGGAGGGCGCTGCCTCCGCCTCTGTGACCGTGCCGTCCTTATCCGCTGCGACATAGCCTGCGAGCTGGAGGGTTGTCAGCTTGTAGTCGATGCCGTATTTTTTGCCCTCTGCGGAGAGCTGCTGCACGCAGTCGGCGGGCGCTTCGGATGTGGAGAGGTTGTTATCCGAGCTGTATTTCCAGTCCGAGCCTGCGTTGGAGGCGTTGGTCTCCCAGTTATAGGCGGTCATGCGGTTGCCGCCCTGCCGCACGGCATTGACAGTGACCTTTTTCAGATCATCCTGATGGCCGTACTCATTGATGCCGAAAATCAGCGGGCTGATTGCCTTGCCGCTGTCCGCAAGATCAACTGTGACCTTCATGTCATAGCTGCCGGCTGCGGAGACCGGTGCTGCACTGCATGCTCCCGTCAGCAAAGTCAGTGCGGTTAAAAATGCGATTGTTTTTTTCATAATCGTTCCCCCGAAATCTGGCCGTAAGGCTAAATGGTGTCGGTATCCCATGTGGATACCTGCGGAATGCTGTCCGGATTGCCGGACGTGCGGTCCTGAAAAGTTCCGTACTTATAGGTATCGACCTTGGTATCAAAATTCTGCAGATAGTTGCAGGCGGACTGCGCGAGGATCAGGATCATTGCGAGCGCGGGGCTGTGGGTGTAGCCGTACATGATGACCGGCGCTTCATCCCCGAGATCGGCAGCCATGCGCCAGACAAAGCCGAAGCGGTCAAGCCGGTTGATGACGCTCTGCACCTTCTCGGGCGGGATATGCAGCCGCTCCGAGAGTTTTTCCGGCACAAAGAGCTTGTTCCGGCAGCTGCCCGCCATATACTTGACCATGCGGATGGTATCCGCGTCGGCAAGGGTGGTCAGCAGCCGCACGATCCGTTCTTCGTCCTGCAGATAATCGGCGGCGCCTGTCTCCGGCTTTTCGAGATACACGCAGTATCTCAAATCCGAGTTGAGCCGCTGCAGCGCAATCTCGTGATCTGTATGCAGACCTGCATAGGTTTCATGCTCATAGCTGCCGCGCAGACGCCCTGTTTCGCCGTCGGCGGAGGGGTCAAACGCGCAGATCATCGCATAAAACAGTCTGGCGATCAGTTCGGAGCGCTCATCGGGTGCCGCCGCCTGCAATGCGCTGCTGACGGTCTGCACCGGATCGGTATCGCCGCTCTGCTGCCGGATGCCGAACAGGCTGTCCAGCGAGATATCCAGCGCAGCCGCGAGCTTCGGGAGCTGTTCCGCGTCCGGATAGCTGCCGCGTTCCCACTTTGACACAGCCTGCGGTGACACGTTCATCCGGATGGCAAGCTGTTCCTGCGTGAGACGGAGCTCTTTTCTGCGTCTGGAGAGATTGGAATGGAAATTCTGCCCTTTTTTCATTGTTTGTACCGCCGGACACACAGCGCAGCGCACCTGCATCCGGTCTTTCCCTTTCCTGATTATGATTGTAGCATACTCTGCGGTTGTATGCAAGCAAATGATTTTTGCTGCTGCGCAACCTTCGGTTGTGCAGCTCAATTGCAGATTGAATTATATTCAGTATAGCATATTCTCCTGCAAAACACAAGAGCGGTTTTGAAAATAGAATATACAAAATGTTCAGATTTATCGGCTTGACTTTTGAGGATAAATGCTGTAAAATATAATAAATATATCCAGCAGCTGTTTCAGAAAGAAGGGGACAGCTGCAGATTTATATTCGAGGGGGCTATCAATGAAGAATTCTGTACCGCGCAGGCGGCTTGCACTGCTGATTTCCGATCCGGGCTCGGATTATTCCCAGTCGGTCATCACCGGCGTTCGGGATCAGTGTGCAAAATATGACTATGATCTGCTGGTGTTCAGCACGATGGTAAAGGTCTGTCATCCGGATAAGGTCTATCTGGACGGTGAGCGCAACATCTTCCGGATGATCAACTATGAGCGGGTGGACGGCGTGCTGGCGGCTTCGCTGGAACTGTTTGAGGATCAGGCGCATACGGTGCTCGATCAGCTCGAAGCCGATCTGAAGGCGCGGTGCCGCAAGCCGGTGATCGCGCTCGATCTGCCGTTTGCGGATTATCCGGTTGTGCACACCGACGATCAGAAGGCGATCCGGCAGGTTGTGCAGCATCTTGTGCATGTGCATGCATGCCGGAACCTGTATATCCTCACGGGACCGAAGGATTATGTGGTCTCTGAGGCGCGTGCGGAGGCATTCTGTGCGCAGATGCGGGCGGAGGGGCTGGATGTCTCCGGCGGCAATGTGTTCTACGGAAACTTCTGGTACACCGGCGGCGAGGAGTTTGCGGGCAGGCTGCTTTCCGGCGAAATCCCGATGCCGGATGCGGTTGTCTGTGCGAATGATTTTATGGCGGTCGGGCTGGCAAACCGCCTGATCGACGGCGGCGTCAAAGTGCCGGAGCAGATTCGCATCACCGGCTATGACGCGACAAAAGAAGCCATTTTCAACACGGTCAGCATCACAACCTATAATCCTGATGTATACGGCATGGCGGCGCATGCGGTCAACCTGCTGCATGCGGAGATCGAACCCGCCGCACCGGAGGCGGAGATCGGGCAGATGCCGCATTACGGTCTGCGCACCGGTGTCAGCTGCGGCTGCAGCCAGGATGCCGATGAGATCCGGAAGCTGCAGAGTGCCGGTCTCAATCCGAATGAGCGCAGGCGCAATCCCGACGGCAGCCTGACCGTCAATGATATGCAGGGGCTGCACGAAAGCTATATGTTTGAAACGCTCTCCGTCATTCAGGATAAGGATCAGATTTTGCAGACAATCACGGATGTGTCCTATCTGCTGCAGCCCTACCGGCGGTTTTATCTGGTGCTGCGCCATGACTGGAGCGATCCGGACAGCCGCTGCCTCATGGGATATCCGGAGACCATGCGCTGCGTGATCTGCTGCATCCCGCAGAATGAAACCGAAATGTACGAGGGCGAGCGTTATTCCGTCGATTCGGAGGCATACAGCTTTCCGACCGCGCAGATGCTGCCTGCACTGGATGAACTGCGCGATGCGCCGGCGGTCTTTTACTTTCTGCCCTCGCACTTCAGCGATGATACCATCGGTTTTGCCGTGCTGCAGACCGCAATGGATGCGAAACGCTCTGCGGATGAGGTCTCGACGCTCTGGCTGCGGAATGTCAACAACGCGCTTCATATGGTGCGGATTGTCAGCAAACTGACTGACTACTCGACGCGCGATCCCATGACAAGGCTGTTGAACCGCCGCGGCATGGAGATGATGTATCAGCGGCGCAAAGCACATTTCAGGGCGGCGGACCACATTCTCATCTGGGTGATCGACATGGACGGGCTGAAATACATCAATGATCACTTCGGACACGAGCTCGGCGATGTCGGCATCATTACAATCGCGGATACAATCCGGATGATCGCCGGAACGGATGATATTGCCGTGCGCATCGGCGGAGACGAATTTGTCCTGATCGCCGCCGGAGACCTGACCGAACAGGACGGCGCCGACCGCATCCGGAAATTCGAGCAGATTCTTGCGGAAAAGAATGCCGCACAGACCCGCCGTCCGTTTGATGTCTCAGCGAGCATCGGATGCGTGTGTTTTCCGGTCTCCGAGCAGGATGCGCTCGATGAAAAGGTCAAAGAAGCCGACCGCCGCATGTATGCATACAAAATCGCGCACAAAAAACAGCGCAAAGGCTGAAGCAGAAAATCAATCAAGCAGAGGTGTATAATGGATAAAACGGAAAACAAAATCGAAATTATGATGATTCAACTGATGTTTCAGAAGAAACCCCAATCGCCGACAACAGAGCAGTTCCGGAATGCGCTGGAAAAGCGCTTCGGCAATCTGGGCGATATGCCCTATGCGGAAACTGCGACAGAGAGCGGCGGCGATATGTTTATGTTCCCGCTGCCGGAACATAAAGTGATTTTACAGGAAAGACCGGAGGGCGTTCCGGTTATGGCTGCTTTTTTGGCATCTGATCCCGGTTCGGGTCTTGATCTGGATGACATGAAACGCAGTCAGCTCTGGGATGTTCCGGATGCACAGCAGCTGCTTGACGCATGCAATTATACTGTTCTGGTCAATACGATGCTCGGTGCGGCGCTTCCCTATAAGGAACAGGCGGAAGTCATGCTGGCACAGGTTGAGGCTGCGCTTGAATGCTATCCGGAATGCATTGGCATCTATGCGCCGCAGAGCGGCAAACTGATTACACCGGAGATGTTTGCGGCGCAGAAGAACAGCAGCCTCACACACCGGTTCATCCAGCTTTTTATGAATGTCCGGTTTTTTAATGTCTCTGACGCAGATGAAATGCTGATCGACACGCTGGGCTTTTCTGTGTTCGGCGGAGCGGATGTGCAGGTTCATTTCAAGGGGCTGGATCCGAACCATGTTGTAAACTATGTGTATAATATCGCAAGTTATCAGTTTGAGAATGATTTTCCGGTCAAGAGCGGCGATACAATCGACAGTATAGATGAAAACGGAATCATGCAGACAGAGCCGCAGTGGCGCGTTCAATATGAAAATGCGCTTGTGGATCCGGAGCGCTCCGTGCTGGATATCAACTGCGGGAAATATGCCGGCGGCGGCCGGTAATGTTGCATCAGAATACCGGCAGTAAAATCCCCCTGCGTGTTTTGGCAACACGCAGGGGCATTTTTCTGTCCGGTCAGCTGTCTGAATGGAGCGGGGCGCTTTTTCACAAGCTGGGGCACAGCGCATTATTTAATCTGTATCTGTGCATGATGACATAAAATGACATAAAATATGACACAATCGTTATATATTATCATAATGCAATGTGATATAATAGCAATGAATAGCAAAAAAGATAAGCTGTTCGCAATTTTTGAGAAAGGCAAGGTTTATTATGTTTAGGGGAAAAAAGAAATTGGCTGCGGTTCTGGCGGCGTGCATCGCTCTGACCGCAACAGGCATCGGTTCACTGCCGGCGCAGGCTGCAAGGACGGTTGTCCTCTCGCCGGATGACACCTATGCCATCAACAACGGCGTATTGGAGGGATGGGGAACCTCACTCTGCTGGTGGGCAAACCGTGTCGGCTACTCAGATTCGCTGGCGCAGAAATGTGCCGACACCTTCTTCGGTGAGAACGGTCTGCGGCTGAATATCGCGCGCTTCAATATCGGCGGCGGCGATGATCCTTCGCACAACCACATCACCCGAACCGACTCCAATATGCCCGGATACACAAAGTATCAGAACGGGCAGGTCACCTATGACTGGAGCGCAGACGCGAATCAGCGCAATGTGCTCAAGCGCTGCATTGAGGCGGCAGGTGATGACATGATTGTTGAAATGTTCTCGAATTCTCCGCCTTACTGGATGTGCAAGAGCGGCTGCTCGACCGGTAACAGAAATGCCGGTCAGAACAACCTCAAGGATGACTGCTACGATGATTTTGCGGAATATCTCGCAGAGGTCTGCAAGCACTACAGAGATGACTGGGGGATTGAAATCCAGTCTGTTGAGGCGATGAACGAGCCCTATACGAACTACTGGGGTGCATTCAGCCCGAAGCAGGAGGGCTGTCACTTCGATATCGGAAATTCCGAGAGCACGATTATAACGGAGCTGCAGAAATCCATGGCAAAGCGCGGCATGCAGGATGTCATCATCTGCGGCACAGACGAAACCGCAATTGATGTGCAGATTGATGCCTACAAGGCGCTTTCTGCAGATGCGAAAAAAGCGATCTCCCGCATTGATACGCACACCTACTGGGGCAGCAAGCGCACAGAGCTGAAAAATCTTGCGCTGGCAGAGGGCAAAAACCTCTGGATGTCCGAGGTGGACGGCAACGGCACAACCGGTCAGAATGCAGGCGCAATGGCACCGGGACTCTGGCTCTCCGAGCGCATCACCGCGGACTGCAACGGTCTGAATGCATCTGCGTGGATCCTCTGGCAGGTCATTGACAAGCATGTCTGCGCGGCAGGCTACCTCGGCAAGAAGGATTCCGGCATGGTCGATATGACCAAGGGCTTCTGGGGCACCGCGGTCGCCGATCACGATCAGAACAAGATTGTGCTTTCCAAGAAATATTACTGCTTCGGGCAGTACACCCGCTACATCCGTCCGGGCATGACCATGCTGAACTGCTCCGGCAACACCATGGCTGCCTACGATAAGGAAAAGGGACAGCTCGTCATCGTTTCCTATAACACTTCGCCGAGCGCAAGCGATCAGGTTTATGATCTCTCCTCGTTTGCACAGGTCGGCACCGAAGCGCAGACCATCCGCACCAGCAACAGCGAGGAGTGGAAGGATCTCGGCGCAACAAAGCTCAACGGCACACAGCTTTCTGTCTCGCTCGCACCGAGCTCCGTCACGACATTTATCATTGACGGCGTCAAGGGCGCGATCGAGCGCGAAAACAAGATCGACCTTGCGGGCAAAAAGGTCACGGGCACCGATTCGTGGCACAGCGAGGCTTCGACCTCCTGCGAAAAGGCGTTCGACGGCAACAAGGCGACCTTCTTCGACGGCGTCGGCGACGGCTACACCCAGATCGACCTCGGCGAATCCTATGATTTCGAGGCATTCGGCTATTGCCCGCGCAGCGGCTTTGAGGCAAGAGCAATCGACGGCATGATTCAGGTCTCCGAGGACGGCGAAAACTGGACAACCGCCTACACCATCACCGCCGAACCGGGCTACGGCATGCATTATGTCCAGCCGGCGGAACCGGTCCACGGCAGATATGTCCGCTATGCAGTGCCCTCCGGTGCACCGAAAAACGGCGTCAATACGGACAATGTCTACTGCTGCAACATCGCGGAGATCGAGCTTTACGGTACAGTGCATACTGCGGAACCGGTCAGGCTCAAGGGCGATGTTGATGCAAACGGCAAGGTCGAGATTGCGGATGCAGTGATGCTGCTGAAGTATCTGCTGACCTCCGGCGATGTCACGGACGCAGAGGCTGCCGACATGAATGAGGACGGCGTGCTCAGCGTCACCGACCTCACGCTGCTCAAAGCAAAGCTCCTCGGGTAAAACCGGTTGTGCGCCGGATATGATGTCTGCATGTACATGAAACAAAGCCGCTTCATCTGGAATGGAGCGGCTTTGTTCTGTGCGTACAACTTTCGGCAGGATAGCAACCTTGCAGCAGACGGAAAATGCACCCTCTGTTTCCAGTATTTTTGCATTGAAATCAATTTGCGCATCTGCTATAATGAAGACATCCCGAAAGGGAGAAGGGAGGTGTTCATTCATGTGCTGGTTCCGGTCGATTTGTGAGATGCTGAGAAGCATGTGCGGCGGATGCTGCTGATGCGTTCGGACAAAGAATGATCCGCGCGGGATTTGTGCTGCGCGGATCATTTCTGTTTCCCTCAAATTGTGCTTCTGCGCGGTGTATCCGGACATATCATCCGGAAATCGAATGATTTTGCTGCAAATATGTCCGTACAAGCTTGAGATTTGACAGGAAAAAGTTGTTTTATACATTGACACAACCTGTCAAAACATGTTACAATAAAACTGGCTAGATATAGCCGACATATATTTTTTTATTTAAGGGGAACAGAAACATGAAAAGAAACAGACTCAAGCGGGCTGCCGCGTTCATCGCTGGCTCCGCGATCCTGCTCAGCGGGATCGGCGCAGTCATGCCGGTGTCCGTAAGTGCTGCGGGCGAATGTGTCATTGATACGGGTAAAACCTATCAGAACATCCGCGGCTTCGGCGGCATCAACCATCCGGAGTGGGCAGGGGACCTCACTTCCTCGCAGCGCGAGACCGCATTCGGAAACGGTGCGAACCAGCTCGGATTTACCGTCCTGCGTGTGTTCGTCAATCCGGATAAGAACCAGTGGAACAAGGCGGTCGCAACGGCAAAATATGCCTCCGAGCATAATGTCACCGTTTTCGCGTCTCCGTGGGAACCGCCCTCCAATCTCGCAGAGAGCGGCGGCAGCAGGGGTAAGCTGCATCTGCCCTCGAAAAACTACGGCGCATATGCCACCCACCTCAATGACTTCGGCAACTACATGAAGCAGAACGGCGTCAATCTCTATTCGATTTCCGTGCAGAACGAACCGGATTACGCCCATGACTGGACCTACTGGTCTACCGATGAAGCGATGAATTTCATCGCGGATTACGGCGACAAGATCACCAGCACCAGACTGATGTCGCCGGAATCGTTCCAGTTTTCGCCGGACGGCGCCTCGTGGATCAGCGGCGGCGACGGCGGCAAGCGCTTCTACAAAAAGATCATGAACAATGCCAAGGCAATGGCAAACTGCGATGTTTTCGGCACACACTATTACGGCACCACAAGAGACTGGATGGACTATCCGGATCTCGAAAACTGCGGCAAAGAGCTCTGGATGACAGAGGTCTATGTCCCGAACTCCGATGCAAATTCCTCCGATAAATTCCCGGAGGCACTGGCGGTTGCGGAGAATATCCACAACGGTATGTGCGTCAGCAACCTGAGTGCATATGTCTGGTGGTACATCCGCCGTCAGTACGGCCCGATGAACGAGAACGGCACTGTCTCCAAGCGCGGCGCCATGATGGCACAGTATTCCAAGTGGGTCCGCCCGGGTGCTGTCCGCATTGCTGCGACGGAATTCCCGGAAGGCAAAAAGTATGTCGCGATGGATACCAAGAGCGGCAACTGGGGCAATCTGCAGACAATGGTTTCCGCATACAAGCTGGATAACCAGATCACGGTTGTTGCAATCAACCCGACACCGAGCGCAAAGACCCAGAACTTCACCATCAGCAGCGGCGAGAAGATTTCCGGCATCGAAGCGTATCACACCACTTCCTCCGAGAACTTCCGCGCTACCTCTGCACCGAGCTATAACGGCGGCAGCTTCTCTGCATCGCTGCCGGCACAGTCCGTGACGACCTTCGTCATCAGCACCGGTGATCCGGAGCCCGTTGAGCCCGATGCAAACGGCTATTTCTTCCACGATACATTTGAATCCAGCTCTGACAGCTGGGAAGGCAGAGGCGGCGCAAGCGCATCCACTTCCGGCTCGCAGGCTTATGCAGGCAGCAAGGCACTGGCAGTCACCGACCGCAGCAGCGCATGGAACGGCGTACAGAAGTCCCTGAACTCCAGAGCATTCGAGCCCGGCAAGGAATACAGCTTCAGCGTCTGCGCATACAGCGAGACCGAGCAGAATATGATGCTCTCGCTGCAGTATACCGACGCTTCCGGCGAAGTCAAGTATGACCACATCGCAAACGGCGTTTCCGAGGGCGGATATGTCCAGCTCGCAAACGCAAATTATAAGATTCCCTCCGGCGCATCTTCGCTTGTGCTCTATGTGGAAACGGAGGATGGCACCGGCAGCTTCTATATCGACGAGGCGATCGGCGCTGTGGCAGGCACTTCCATTGACGGCCCGAAGCCTTCTACAGTCAAGTTTATCCTCGGCGATGTCACCGGCGACGGCGTCATCACCGCAGCAGATCTTTCCGCTGCAAAGCAGGTCTACAACAAAACGCTGACCGGCAGCCGCGAAAAGCGCGCAGCCGATGTCGATCAGAGCGGCACGGTTGATAAGGATGACCTTGCATATCTCCGCGATTACCTCCTGACCAAGATCACGAAGTTCCCGGTTGCGGAAAAGCCTGTCCCGCAGGTTGATTTCACTGCGATGGCACAGAAATTCGGCAGCGTGAATCTCGCACAGAGCTACAAAGGCGCAAATGAGCACAATCCGCTGATCTCTCAGTATTTCGGCGCAGACCCCGGCGTTATGGAGTATGACGGCAGAGTCTACATCTTCATGACCGATGACCACATGCTCTATGAAAACGGAAAGCCTTCCAAGGAAGTCTACAGCACGATCAACTGCCTGCGCTGCATCTCCTCCGATGATCTCGTCAACTGGACGGATCACGGTCTCATCAATGTTGCAGGCAACAACGGCATCGCAAAATGGGCAGGCAACTCCTGGGCACCGACCGCCTGCCACAAGAAGATCAACGGCAAGGAAAAGTTCTTCCTCTACTTCGCAAACAACGCAAACGGCATCGGCGTTCTGACTGCCGACAGCCCGATCGGTCCGTGGTCTGATCCGAACGGCCACGCGATGATCGACCGCAAGACCGCAAACTGCACGGATGTCCCGTGGGTGTTCGATCCGGCCGTGCTCGTCGATGATGACGGCAAGGGATATCTCTATTTCGGCGGCGGCACAGACGGCAAGCCCTCGGATCATCCGAAGTCTGCACGCTGCGTCGCACTGACCGACAGCATGACCGCAATCTCCGGCACACCGGTTACAATCGACTCGCCGTATATGTTCGAGGACAGCGGCATCCACAAGTACAACGGCAAATACTATTACAGCTACTGCACGAACTGGAGCACCGGCGGCAACTCCTACGGTCTCTCCACTGCCGCAATCGACTACATGGTCAGCGACAGCCCGCTCGGACCGTTCACCTACAAGGGTGAGGTGTTCAAGAATATCGGCAACTTCTTCGGCACAACCGGCAACAATCACCACACGATCATGCAGTTCAAGGATCAGTGGTATCTGTTCTATCATGCACAGTATCTGCAGGATCAGATGAAGCTGAACGGCCTCGGCTACAGAAGCTCGCACATCGACAAGATCACGATGAACTCTGACGGCACGATGCAGCAGGTTAAGGGCACCAAGACCGGTGTCGATCAGCTCAAGGCACTCGACCCGTTCACCACCGTCCGCGCAGCGACACTCTCGCATCAGGGCGGCATCCAGATCGCAGGCAGTGGCAACTCCACAGTTGTTGCAGAAAAAGGCGACTGGTTCAGAGTTTCCGGCGTGGACTGCAAGTCCGCATCGGCGATCACCGTCAAGGCATCTGCACAGAACGGCGGCATCATCAAGGTTTGCACCGGCAGCGCTTCCGGCACACCGGTTGCATACATCGAGATTCCGTCCGGCAGCTCCCTGCAGGAGATCACTGCACCGGTTGCAGGTCTCTCCGGCAAGAATGACCTCTATTTCGTCTTCAACAACAATGTGACGATGGACAGCTGGCAGCTCAGCTGATCTGAAAACTGAAAAAGTGAAAGCCTGCGGCATTCCTCCCCTTCGGAATGCCGCAGGCTTCGTTTTATCCGTTCAGCGGATCAGATTATCTCAGCATGGCAAGCAGAACCACAATGCCGGCGATAATTGCTGCGCCTGCAATCCAGATCACTGCGAGAAATGCGCGCTTTTTCAGCACCTGCGCCCATGTCTGCACAAACGGGAGATCCTCCGTTCCGGGCAGAATCCAGAATTTGCTGTGCCCGACCCAGAGCTTGTCGATCACAATGCCGTCATAGATGTTCATGACCTCCAGAAACAGCAGCGCCTGCAAATAAGCCGCCCCGAATGTTCCGATGCGGTTCCAGAGGGCGATGATCAGAACCAGCGCTGTCAGCATCACGAGATAAAATGCGGTCATGAAGCGTGTGCGTTTGCGGCGCATGGTGTTCCGGTCGCTCAGCCCGATCGCAAAGGCACGCTCCTGCACGGGTTTCGGGTAGAAATACAGCCCGTTGACCGCGCCGCCCGATACGGCAATCCGTACCATTGCCGTGAACAGCAGGCAGTATAAAATCAGCTGCAGGATCAGCATGATGCATGCCCCCTGCCTGTGCTTCGAGAAAGCGTTTTTTCATTCAGTTTCATGATGATGACTTCCTTTCGTCCGATGATGGTTAGCTAATGCAAACTTATAGAGACATTATATCATATTTTTCTGCAAAAAGCAAGAGCAGCGGCGTTTCGGATGTTGCTCAGATCGCCGAGGAACGTTTCAACCATCACGCAAGCGGAACGCAATCCTGTCAGCGCATGATCGTGAATATTGCAGATGCTGCCCGCAGTTTTTGCGTTGCCGTGCAAAAAACAGATTGACAAACGGAACAGAGTGTGTTATAATCATACTGTTTCTATATGAATAGTAAAAGGAGAGCGCGTTATGACGGAAAGACCGGTCAGAACCGAAATGCCGAACAGCATCGAGCTTTCGGTTGTTAATAAATTCCGAAGGGAGATCTGGACGAAATTTCTCAAGGGCATCAAGGAGTATGAGCTGATTCAGTCCGGCAAACGCCGTGCCGCATATTCTGAATCTTTCCGTCAGCGGCATCAAGGGCGAGGAGATGCGCAGGCTGCTGGATGAGCACGGCGTGTGTATCTCCGTGAAATCTGCCTGCTCTGTGCCGAATACGCCTTCCAGAGCTGTCATGGCGATTTCGCAAGACCGGAAAAACGCGCTCAGTTCATGGCACATCAGCCTGTCACATCTGACAACAGAACAGGAGATCGAACAGTTTACGGCGATTCTGGATCAGATCATTTCGGAGGGATAAGATGCAAACATCAGAATACAAAACACAGACCGTTGATTGGGCGCATTTGCTGCGCTGTGCCGAATCCGGCGAGGAATGCAGCTTTGAGCTGAACGGCAGGCGGCATATCCTCTACGGCTGGGGACAGTGCGACGGTATTTTCCTCAATATCGCGGATGAAAACGGCGAAATCCTATGGCAGGCTGTCGGCAGGAGCCGCGCAGAATGTGCCGCAAAGCTGCGGAGAGATTTCTTTGCGGCTGCGGTTTCCTGAATAATAGCCTGAACCTATCACCCGCAATGACTTTTTCGCATTGGACAAACAGCGGCGCCCGTGCTATAATAAAGCCATACCAAACGAAAGGAGCTGTACAAATGATGGAACGATTTGATTCCGCACAGCATTTGATCCGCATGATACGTATTTGTACAGAGCGGATGCGGCGCGCCGGACGATGTTGAAACATGACTTCAGCCCGTAAGAATTCCTCCTTCTTTTTTATGCTGCAGTCAGAAGCACGATGATGTGTGCGGAACAGTCTCATTTGCTTGAAAGCACACAGCATCACAAGATTTGAACGATGATCCGCCTGAGCTTCCATTCGGTTCAGGCGGATTTTGATATCACAAGCAGCACAGCCTGAAAAAAACAGGCATGAAACGCTCAAAACCTATTGACTCTATATGAAAAATATGTTATAATAAAGCATACCGAATCAGTATGTGAACGGAAAGGCGCTGCGTATTGAGGTGAGAATTATGGATCCTGCACTCAGAAAGGCAATCTACGATAAGTATATTGCACCGACACAAAAGCAAAGACCGGATTATATCGGCGTTGAAATTGAAATGCCTGTGGTGAATCTTGCGAATGAACCGGTTGATGAAAGGGTTGCGCTTGCCGCGGCGGAGCAGTTTGCAGCGAACTTCGGATTTCAGATCACCGGAAGGGGCGCGGACGGCAATTTCACTTCCGCGCAGGACAGCGCAACGGGAGATATTCTCTCCTTTGACTGCTGCTATTCCAATCTGGAACTGTCATTCGGCAAGGCGCGCGGGCTGCTGGAAGTCAAGGAACGCTTTGAGCGGTATGTCCGCTTTCTGAACAGCGAGCTCGGCAAAAGCGGCTATACGCTCACCGGCATGGGCATTCACCCGAATGCTAACATCAACCGCAATCAGCCGATTCAGAATGAGCGCTACCGGATGCTCTATCACTATCTGCATTCCTATCCGCAGCACACGAATGAGGTCACGATGCGCTTTCATCAGCGCCCCGATTTCGGCACGTTCACAAGTGCATCGCAGGTGCAGCTGGATGTCGGCTACGATGATCTGACCGATGTCATCAATGTATTCGGTCTGCTCGAGCCTTATAAATCGCTGCTGTTTGCGAATTCCTATCTGCCGGATTTTCCGGACTATCTCTGCGTGCGGAACATGCTCTGGGAGCGCAGCATGCAGGGCTACAATCCGCACAATGTCGGGATGTTTGAAAAGGAGATCGCAACGATTGACGAGCTGATCGACTATATCGGGACACAGTCCGTCTACTGTACGATGCGGGAAGGAAAATATATTGATTTCACACCGGTTCCGGTCGATCAGTATTTTTCGCATGAAACAATCGAGGGCGCGTATTTTGACGGGGAACGCTATCAGAAGATCGTGTTCACGCCGGAGATCGGGGATCTGGAATATCTGCGCACATTCAAATTCGAGGATCTGACCTTCCGCGGCACGATTGAATACAGAAGCTCCTGCTGTCAGCCGTTTTCCGAGGCGCTGACCGTTGCCGCTTTCCACACCGGACTGAAAGGGCGCCTGCAGGAACTGAAAGAGCTGCTGGAAAAGGATACCGTGATCTATACACACGGCTTCAATGCGGCAGAGCTGCAAAAGCTGCTTTCCAAGCGGAAAAAGCCCTATTTTATACGGGATGCGCTGATCGAGCACCAGCTCATCCGCATTCTGGATCTTGCCGCGGACGGACTGAAACAGCGCGGGCTGGGCGAGGAATCTCTGCTTGCGCCGCTCTATGACCGTGCAAGACGGCACAGCAATCCGGCAAAAGATATGCTCAGCGGCATTGAGAAAGGTGTGCCGCTCCGGCACTATATTGAACAATACGCTGCGATTTGAGGTGAATGTATGAGCAGCCGTTTATTTGAAGGAAAATTCGGCATCGAGCGCGAGACGCTCCGTGTGGACAGTCTCGGCAGACTGGCACAGACGCCGCATCCGTTCGGCGATGATCCGCATATCACGCGGGATTTCTGCGAAAACCAGATCGAGCTGGTCACGCCGCCCTGCGCAAGCATTGATGCAGCGCTCGCGGCACTCGGGGAACTGGATGCGCGGGTGCGGGATGTCCTTGCAGCGCGCGGCGAGCACATCTGGCTTTACAGCAATCCGCCGCATGTTGAAAGCGCGGATGAAATCCCGATCGCGGTGTTTACCGGCGAGCATGCCGCCAAGCGGATATACCGCGAATATCTGGAACAGCGATACGGCAAAAAGCTGATGCTCTTTTCCGGCATTCACTTCAACTTTTCATTTTCCGATGCATGTCTCAGCGAGCTGAATACAGCGCAGGAAGAACCCCGCCGCTTTCAGGATGCGCTCTATCTGCGGCTCTACAAGCAGCTCATGCGGCACAGCTGGCTGCTTGTCATGCTGACGGCGGCAAGCCCTTATTATGATGCATCGCTGGACGATTTCGGTGCAAACGGAATCATCCGGAGCCGGTATGCCTCGATGCGAAACAGCGAGCGCGGCTACTGGAATCCGTATCTGCCGATCCTCGATCACCGGAATCTGCAGCGCTTCACGGAGAGCATCCGGAAATATATCCGCGCCGGATTGCTGCATTCCGCAAGTGAGCTGTATCTGCCGGTTCGGCTGAAACCGCGCGGCGAAAACACACTGGAAAGTCTTGCGGAAAACGGCGTTGACCATATCGAACTGCGGATGTTTGATCTGAATCCTGCGGCGCCGCTCGGCATGGATGCGCGCGATCTGCAGTTTGCGCATCTGCTGATGCTGTATCTGCTTTCGCTGCCGGATTTTGATTTCACGCCGGAGCTGCAGACGGAAGCCGTCGCCGCACATAAACATGCAGCACTGCTGGAACCGGATGCAGTGCTGACGGAACAGGCAGATGAAATTCTGCATAAAATGGAATTGTATTTTTCTGACAGCGAAGATGCACAGAACGTCATCGCATTTGAACTGGAAAAGTGCAGGCAATCCCCGATATGCAGCTTTGCATGCAGCTGCATCAACAGATGAAGGAAGGTGAGAAATATGTGCGAGCTGCTCGGCTTCACATCATCCAAAAAGACTGATATTTCTGCGTATCTGAAAACTTTTTATGCCCACAGCGCGGCCAATCCGCATGGCTGGGGCATGATGTATGAGGATGGCGTCAGAGTCATTCTGCGCGAAGCCGTCAGCGCGAACGAAAGCACATTTCTCACGGATTTTCTTGATTCGATGCAGCCGCAGAAGCTGCTGCTTGCACATATCCGCTATGCAACCGTCGGCACGGTCAGAGAGGAAAACTGCCACCCGTTCAGCGGCATGGATGATTCCGGCAGGGAGTGGACGATGATCCACAACGGCACGATTTTTCACGGCGAACACAATTACCGCTATGCCGCGCAGCAGCAGGGCGATACCGATTCCGAGCGCTTTTTCCTCTCCATGATGGATGCGGTCAATCATCAGCTTGCAGGCGGCATCCCGACAGACCGCGAGCGCTTTGAAGCGGTCAACCGCTTCATCGCAGACCATGCGCCGCGCAATAAGCTGAACCTGATCATCTATGACGGCGATCTGCTCTATGTCCACAAGAACCTGAAAAATACGCTGTGCTTCCGGCGGCTGGAAAACGGGATTGTGTTTTCGACCAAACCGCTTGACAGCGGCGTCTGGGTGCCGTTCCCGATGACGCAGGTCATTGCATACCGCAGCGGGCAGGAGGTCTTCCGCGGCGACCGGCACAAGGGCGTTTTTGTTCCGCCGCTGGATTATATCACCGTCAACGATGCGATGTATATATGAAGAACGGTGATTTTCCCGATCAAAGTGCATACAGAGAAACCGCCGCCTGATTGTGCATATCAGGCGGCGGTTTGTGTGATTATGCTTTGGGCAGCTTCACAACTTTGCAGAGTTCAATCCGATGATTGCAGACCTTTTGCAATTCGATATGCAGCCCGTCACTGTCAAATTCCGTTTTGCTGTTATCATCCGGAATGGAGCCGAGTTTGCTGATGACATATCCGCCGAAGGTATCGTATTCATCCGAGGGCAGTGTGATGTCCAGCGCTTCACATACATCCGTCAGCGGCATCAGTCCGGGAACAGTCCATGTATCATCGCTGAGCTTCATCAACATCGGCTTATCTTCAGAGCCGTCGAAATCGCCGACAATCTCCTCCAGCAAATCTGTCATGGTCAGGATGCCGGACATTCCGCCGTATTCATCGAGAATCACGGCAAAATGCGATGCACCGCGCTTTCGCATCAGCTCGAACAGCTTATCCGCTTTCATGGATTCCGGAACAAAGAACGGTGCATGAACCGCATCTCTGTAAACAGCATCGCGGCTGCCGGTGTCGGTGCGGAAGTAATCGCGGGCACTGAGGACGCCTTTGATTGTGTCAATCCGGTCTCCGCAGACCGGATAGAAGGAATGCGGCTTCTGCTCGAGCGTTTCCTGCCAGACAGAAAGGTCATCCTCCTCCCAGAGGACTGTGACATCCGTTCTGTGCGTGCAGATTTGTCCTGCCGTCAGATCATCAAAAGCAAAGACATTTTTGATGATCCGGTTTTCGGTTGCATCAATCGTGCCCTTTTCTGCACCGGCATCGGTCATCATGAGGATTTCCTCCTCTGTGACGGCATCATCTTCTTTGTTCGGATCAATTCCGAACAGCCGCAGGACTGCGTTTGTGGAAATATTCAGCAGCCAGACAAGCGGCGCAAAGACCGTCTGCACAATGCGGATCATTTTCGCCATGTTCAGTGCAAGAGATTCTGCATACTTCATACCGACGCGCTTCGGTACCAGTTCACCGAACACAAGCGTCAGATAGGAAAGCAGCAGCGTGATAATCACCACACAAACCGGCCGCAGCACGGATTCCGAAACGGAAATACCGGTTTTCTGAATCAGGAGCATGAGCCTGTCTGCAAAATTATCCGATGCAAATGCGGCGCCGATAAATCCGGAAAGCGTGATCGCAACCTGAATGGTTGCAAGAAACCGTGCAGGCTGTGAGGTGAGTTTTTTCAGCGTAACCGCTTTTTTGTTGCCGGATGCAGCCATTTTCTCCAGCTTTGTGTCATTCATGGAAATTGTTGCGATTTCCGCACATGCGAAGACCGCATTCAGCGCAATCAGAATCAGCTGAAGTAATAATTGCCAGCCCATATTATCAATCGTCCTCCGTCAATGTAGATTATGGAACTATTATATCATATTCTCGCTGAAAGTGCAAGATTCGGACACTGTTCGCTGATTCAGACAAATCATACCTCTGTATCAGAGCAGGCGACAGATCAGGAAACAGCCGCTTTGCACATCATGGAGTACCGCAACCAAAACACCTGAATCACGGGCGCCGACCTGAACGGTTGTCCTGTTTCATTCAGCAGATAGCAATGCCCGCCTGCTTGGGTCGCAGACGGGCATTTTTCATATTCCGTTTTCTGCTCGCAGTTCATCCAGATAGGCCTGAGGTGATTTGCCGATAAACCGCTCAAATTCTGCGGAAAATTCCTCCTCGCTTGCATAGCCGCAGAGCTGCGCGACTTCTTCGACGGTCTGATTCTCCGCCAGATGCACCTTCATCTGTCCGGCGATAAAACGCAGACGGGTATGAATCAGATCATCCTGAAACCGGCTGCCGTTTTCGGCTTCATATTGCTGCAGAAAATCTGCTTCGCTGAGATTCAGCTCGTCGGCAAACCGCGCCGCCGTAAACCGGTCAAACGGCTTGCGGAAAATGAAATCGCGGATCTGCTGCAGGCGCTCTTTCACCGTGCCGGAATCCGGAACAGCTTTCACGCGGACAAGCTGTTCATGCAGCCGGTAAAGCAGCATCCGGAAATACAGCTCCGTTGTCTCAATCCGGTGCAGATGCGCAGAATAAAACTCAAAGCAGATATCGCGCAGAAGCTTTGATATTTCCGTGCCCTTCGGCAGCGCGACCGGCGTGTTGAGCGGGATATTCATCGTGCGGAGCAGCGCTTCTTCCGCGGCATCCGGCGCAAAATGCATCCAGTCGTCATAGTATTCCTCACCGTCCGCGCCGTAGTTCTGATAGGCGTCCGGTGTATAAAGCACCCATGTATAGGCAGGGAACTGCCGCATCTCGCCGTTTACGAAGATCCGGCACGGCGATTTGATCAGCAGGAACAACCAGTCTCCCGCACCGTGTTCGCGTTCATTTACAAAATCGGTACCGTGAATCGAGTTCCATCCGATTTCATCCATTCGCATGTGTATCAGCTCCTTTTCTCTATCATACCATATTCCCGCGTGAAATGCAAGGCTGGAGTCATATTTTCTTTTCTTCCTGAGCGAAACGGAAGCTGTACAATCAAGAGGACGCCCTGCTGCGTAGGGCGCCCTCTTTCTGTAATGATCCGGTTATTGTCTGAGAAGCATCCGCTTCAGCAGCGTCAGGTCAATGGCGTTGATGATCCGATTGTCATCGAGATCAGCCTGCTTTGCCTGCTCGCTGTTGAGCTGCTCAGTGCCAAGCAGATATTTGCACAGCATGACTGCATCCGCCGTGGACACATTGCCGTCCCGGTTGATATCTCCGCCGGATGCCTGTCCGCCGGCGGGTGTGAATGTAATCTTGTCAACATTGAATCCGCCCTGCTGTGCATGCAGCTTCAGATCGGATTCGCCGGCAGGCAGCTCCAGCGTCACCTTGAACTGCTGCCAGTTCTGCCAGCCGCCGGTTGCCGGAATATCGAGCGTACCGAGTGTATTGCCGCCGCAGGAGAATGCGATCTGTCCGCCGCCGTTTTCAGAGGCAGCATCCAGCGTCAGCTCATATTTCATCGTCTGCGGCACAGAGATCGAATAGCTCATCCAGTCTCCGGATTCAATATATCCGACATTCTTTCCGCCCTGTGCGCAGTCCTCCAGCTCCACGCCGCTCATGGAAGCATAGTTTTCAGCTTCCAGCACCGTATTGCCGGAGCCGGACAGAGAAAGCCGCTCAACATTCTGCGTCTGCGGCGTGCCCGTTGTAGTCTGCGGTTCCGGATCGGTACCCTGCGGCTCGGGATCAGTTGTCTGCGGTTCGGGATCGGTGCCGCTCTTCGGAACTGTCCGCCATACCGCAGTCTCAGCATGTGCATTCAGGATCTTTTTGAGGTAATTGCCGGCTTCTGTCAGCGAACTGCCGTCTCCGCCGAAAATACTGGAACCCTCTGCCTTGCTGCTGATCGCCCAGTTGCACCATGAAAGTTTATTGGAATCCATCCACGAAAGCCACTGTTCTGTCGAGCCGACATTGACAGCGCCGTCACCGTCTGCATTGACCGTTCCCCATTCGGATACAAAGACGGCTGCATTTTTGCTGAGTGCCGCATCGCCCTTGCCGCGCAGTTCGCCGCCGTGCGTGCCGGCATAAAAATGCAGAACATATGCAACATTGCTGTCATTGATCGGATCATTTGCGGCTGCATCGACATCCTGAGACCATGTCGGCGTGCCGACAATGATCAGATTATCCGAGTACTTGCGGATCTCCGGAATCACCTGCTCGGCATAGCCTTTTACGGCAGACCAGGAGACCTGTGTCGGTTCATTGTAAAGCTCAAAGATCACATTGTCATATTTTCCGTAATCACGCGCGATCTCGGAGAAAAAGCTTTTTGCTGCATTCGTGTTGTTATGTGCGCCGTGCGAATGCCAGTCCACGATCACGTAGATATCCTTTGCGATCGCCGCATCCAAGACGGAGCGCAGCGCGCCGACGTCTCCTCCGTTGTAGATCGAGCCCTGATCGTCTACGCCGAGCGAGCAGCGCAGGATCTCGCACTTGAATTCCTCAACCATACGGTCAACGGTGCCGCTGTTCCAGTACTGCCCCTGCCAGTTGCTCCAGAAAAAGCTCATTCCCTTGACCTGCACCGGTTCCTTGTATGATGAACCGATGATCTTGTTTCCGCTTGTCTGAAGCTGACCGTAATAACTGACCGGTCCGCTCCCTGCCGCTGAAACCTCCGAAGGTTCCGGCACAAGCAGAACCCGCGGAAGGAGTATAGCTGACATCACAAATGCGCAGACTGCACTCAACGCTTTTTGAATTTTCATAAAGTTTGCCCCTCCAACAAATATTTTGATTAACGCATTTATCATGCACCAATCACCGTGTCATGCGCATCAGTCCGGCTGTGTCTCTGTCCGCCTGAGCCGGTCTGATCCGGAAGCGTTCCGTTCTCTCATTGTGAATCAAAAACATGGGGGTATCTATCTATTTATTATTATAACATTTTTGGGGCAGTTAGACAAGACAACCGCAATCATTTAATACAAAACTGTCGCTGCGCATAAATATATTCAACATGATTTCAGATAAGCAGCACAATCGACCTTAAATGCGCGGCTGTTTCAGCAGTATGTACTTTGATGATTGACGGTGCGAACAGAGATCGTATAGGCGGGGTTCAGCCCTGCCGCATTGCTCCTTGCATTGGCATACTGCACCGCTTCTCGCCATGAGATGTAGTCAACGGGCAGATCATTGCCGTCAAAGGTGCTGGGGTTGCTGCCCATATTGAATGTGCCGCCCTCGATCAGGATAAATCCGTCACTTACCGCTGTTGGAACTGTCGCATTATGCTCCGTTGTTGTGACAGGTTCCGTCTGCTTTTCAGTCATTTGCGCAGTCTGCCAGTCTGCATTTCCAAAGCTGCTTCCGGAGTTGTCCTGATTCAGTATCAGATTCAGCACAATGCCGATGATCATTGCACAGCCCAGCCATACAAGCGGTTTTATTGAATACTTTTGGTCTTTGTTCTTTTGGGTGACTTCTGACAGCACATATCCGATCAGTACAAAAAACAGCAGCATCGCAAGATTCTGCAGGAGAATAAGCCACTTTGCCGTGGTGTAGTCCAGAAATGCGAAGTGCGTCCGGAATGTGATATAATTCACAATGCCGCTTTTCAGGAACAGCCGCAGTCCAACGCCTGAAACGCCGGTGAGCATCACTTTGCATGCGGTTCTGCCCTTATCCGGCAGCTTTGCAGTCATGGCTTTCATGTGCAGTCCGATATGGACACCCATGAGCATAAAGGACCAATAGGACATCGCTAGATGCAGTTCTCTTGCGGTCATCACATTGATCAGTCCGTACATGAACGGGACGGCGTGTCCGCTCATGGACATGCCGCTGAGCGCTGTCAGAGCGATTGAAAGGAGCAAAAGCGTGTTCACCGCTGTCAGGACAATGCGGCAGGGGGAATACTTCCCTTTGAACACCGCCTGATACCATTTGCGGTTGAGGATATGGTGCAGGACAAGCGCTGCCGTCATGCCGATGCCGAGCCATTCATGCAGCACATCGCCTGTCACCTGAAACGCCGTCAGAAACAGCAAAAGGACTGTCAGCACCACATCGACGATCCTTTTGATGATACCGGTCTTTGTCTGCATAACAGTCCCTCCCTGTTTAATTCATATTGTTGATCCAGTCCTGAATCTCGCTTTCGGAGATGCCTGCATCCAGTCTGCCGCCGAATGTGCCGTCATTGCCCCATGCCCATGCACCGAGCGCGATCTTTGGTAAAGTATTCATAATAGCATCCTCCTTCTGGTTGTGATGATTCTTTTATTCTGACATCGTGTCATTATTGATATTATAGCACTATTCTGACATCGTGTCAATATGTTTCCTGAAAATTCACGATTTTTGGCGTTATCTACAAATCAAGCGAATTGCAATAGGATACATTAAACAAAAGGGCATCATCAATATGAGATCATCTGTTTGTCATTCAGTTTTTCTTTTCGAGGATTTGCAAATTCTTTGAAATCCTGCACAGTCTGCTGCGGAAAAAACTCTGATGCAGATTTGTGTACTTTGACGATAGACAATGCGAACAGTCAAAATCTTCTTTATGCATAAATCCCCATCCGCAGCAAACAATACCGGTAGCTTTGAAAAAGCGAAGCTATCCCAAAATAGCGAAACCATAAACAGGAGGCACATGATGAAAGCAACCGGTATTGTGAGAAGAATCGATGACCTCGGCAGAGTCGTCATACCCAAAGAGATCAGGCGGACTATGAGAATCCGGGAGGGCGACCCCTCGCTGATAACATTGACACAGGATATCCGGTTCTGTATGGGTGTGGAATCGGCTGCGGAACGGTACATCGGGAAGTGAATACAGAGGAACCGCCGCCTGATTGGTAGTTAGGCGGCGGTTTGCGTTATGATACTTTCAGATTGCATGAGCGTTTTCCGTTTTGCACTGTTCAGACAGATCATGCTCTGCCATTTTGCGGACAATACGGGCGGCATACTGACGGAATACCGCATTGTTCTGCACCATGCAAATGCTGCGGCTGAACGAACCTGACGCCTGTTTTGGTTATCAACTCGGCATCCTTATCATTGCCGCTCAGATAGATTCCGTTTATTGTGCCGCTTTCGGTATGATTGAAATATCCGGTGTCTGCGGCATTTCCATGCCGGTGCCGAGATAGTAGTCCAGCATATGTGACTGAAAATAGCCTTTTGCAGTCATGCAGTTGCGGTAGCAGGGATTCTGCGCGAGACAGTAAAGGCGTATATCCGTCGGGTCTGTCGATTCCAGAATCACCAGTCGGGAAGCATCGCTGCTGGTCATGATGACCTCCTCGCGCCAATCACCGTTCAGATCCGCATAGAACATCGGTGCACCGCGCTCGGATCCTGTGCAGTCCGTGAGCTTCCACGGTGACAGCAGGCGTGTCGTGCTGCTGTTCTGCCAGTTCCACTTTTCAAATTTCTTGTCATTATACGCTTCTGAGAGCAGGTCGCCGTCCCACCAGAGCCGCAGACACGGATAGAGTGCCCCGTCGCCGAGCCGCTTGCCGCTGCAGCTGTATAATCCCTGGAATGACCACATCTCAAAACCGTCGCTGCGCGGATCAATATCGCCGACATTGCCTCTGCCGACATCCATTGTACCTTCCTTGGCATAATTTGTCCAGAGCAGCTCGCCGGTCGAGGCATTATAGGAATATTCCAGCAGACCGAACTGATTATTCTGCTGAATGCCGTAGCCGTACATTTCTTTGCCGTTGTTCCCGTTGCAGAATGAGCCGACAAACCAGCGGTCGCCGTGAACGATCTCATCAACATGGTATCGCAGAGAACCATCGCCGTTCAGGGCATAGCCCATGTGCAGCACTTCATCCTTTCCGTCATAATCCACATCGGCAACACGGATCTGATGTGCTTCTGCATAGCCGTTTTTATATTCCTTCCGGTTCTCAAACATCTTCTCGTTTTTATAGCGCCAATGCATCTTGAATGTACCGCTTTCGTCATAGCCGAATGCGGCTGTCATGCTGTTGAAGGTCTTGTCCTTGTTGCGGTTTTTCATCCAGCAGACAACACTCGGGCGCACGCCGTCCAGATAGCCGATCTCCATCATGCACGCCATCGGACCGACTTTGATATAGTCATCCGGAACAGGCGCAGAGGCTTTCAGCGTACCGGTCCTGCCGTCGATGACCGCAATTTCCTGTGCGGCAGGATTGCTGTTCTGATACCTTGTGCCGTCCGCAAAGGTCACGCCGTCCGCGATGCGCAGCAGAATATCCGCATAACCGTCGCAGTCCATATCGTAGACTGTCACACCGTCCCACATTCCGACATCAATCGTTGATGCGCCGGGGGAGATATTGTTCTTATTTTCGCTCTGATAGCCCATGTCGATCGTATAGAGATATGTTCCGTCACTTTTGTAGGCTTCGAGTTTCTGGTGATCGTTAGAGCAGCGGTCAACCAGATAATCATATACACCGTCGCCGTCAAAATCGCCGACCCAGACAAAATGTATTGTGCTGCCCTTCCTGATATTCACAATGCGGACATTCGCCGTAGAATTCGCCGGGAGCGTATCGCTGCCGTCCGTGTCAAACTCCTTTCCGCCGATGACCGCCTTGACGGTATAGGTCTGATCCTTTTTCAGATCAGCCTTGCTGTCCGTGAAATTGGTGCCGCCGGTCAGCGGCTTGTCATTGACCTTGACGGTTTTGCCGTCCGTTGTGCGGTAGACATTGAATGCAATATCTGCGGGGTCATCCGCGAGCAGACGCCAGCTCACAAATACGCCTTTCCCGTTGCTGACCGCGCTGACGCCTCGGCTGAGGTATTCCATCTTCCGGCTGCCGGAGAGCGGCTGGATCTGCGGCGCTTCCGGCTCAATATCATACGGCTCCGGAAAGCTGCCGTTTTTTGTCAGCAGGTAATCCCGCAGCATTTCGGCATCGCTCCGGTCTGTGATACCGTCCGCATTGACATCCGCGATCTGTGCGGACGGAGATTCAAATCCCGATATCAATCCGTGCTTTAGCAGCGTGAGATCACAGGCATCGAGCTTCCCGTCAGAATTCAGATCACCGCGCAGATACTTCGCAGATTCTGCCGAAGCCGGCAGGTAAACGCTGTTTTGCAGCATCGAAAGCATCACTGCAATACAGATTATCGGATGCTTTTTCAAGTGAATCCCTCCTTCGTCTGATTGGAAATCAGGCAGCGGACTTTGTATTATTTCATGAGCAGTTGCTTCAGCAGCGTGAGATCAACGGCATTCAGTTTGCCGTCAGCGTTCATGTCAGCGATCGCGCCCTGCTCCGGCGTCAGGGTTCCGGTTGTCAGCAGATAATCGCGCATCATAACAAGATCAGTCTTGTTGCAGATACCGTCTGCATTGATGTCGCCGATTACCGGCGTTTTTTGCTGTGCAGTGACTGCAACAGCATAATTGACACAGCTTGCCTGATTGACTTCGCCAAGCGTGACGGTCTGACCTGCTGCAAAATCCTTTTTATAAAGCTGATAGGTCACCTGCGGCTCGCCGTCGTCGGTGAGAGTATCCGCAGTTTTTGTCCAGTCTCCGAGCCATGCCGGAACAGTGACACGGGTATCCAGCGCGACAAAAGCGGAAATATCCGCACCGGCTTTGAATGCCGCTTCATCGCCTGCAAACTTTTTGGAATCACACGCAGTCTGGATCCATTCTGCGCCGTCCAGTGTGTGCGGAATGCTTGTGAATTTGAATACTCTGTCACCGAACACCTCGCTGCCCTGCTGCTTCGGCTGCGTCACAACAGACCAGTTTGCGGCATTGGTTGTATCGCTGACTGTCAGTCCGGTGATATACTTACCGTCTTCATACCTGACCGGCTCCGGCGGCGCTGCGGGCTGACCGTCACCGATCAGCGTGAAATCATCGACCATGAGCCAGTTTCCGGCGTTTCCGTCGGATGCAAAGCCGACCTGAATTTTACCGTCGGTGACCGGGATGTTGTCAATGGACATCTGCGTCCAGTTCCCGATATTTTTGTTTGCGGAAACGCTCATCTCCGCGCCGCCGTAGTTTTTGACATAGACCTTTGCAGCTTTCTGTCCGCCGGAGCTGCGCACCCAGAATTTCAGCGTATAGTTGCCGTTCGGGAGCGTGATATCCTGCGACATATTCGCAGAAAACGCATTTGCGCCGTACTGCTGTGCGCACCAGTTTCCGGTGTGGCCGCCCTTTCGGTTGCCGTTTCCGGTGCCGGATGCCTTCCAGCCTGCAAGCGCGGGCTGCGACACGCGGTCTGCTTCAAAGGTCGGATTCAGCACATAGTTATTGCCTGCACCGACTGTCCATTCGCCGGTCTCCGCATCGAGATTCCACTCGCTCAGCGAATGGAATTTCACATCATTGCCGTTGACGGTCAGCGGAACCCACTGATTGTATCCCAGACCGTTACCGGCGAAATCGCTCCAGCGGTCGCCGCAGAACAGCACCGTTTCCTGCTTGCTGCCCTTGACCGTATAGAAAAAGCCGGTCTGCGTGACGTGCGAAAAATCGTTATCCGTGCCGTCCATGACCTTCCAGTCGGAATACGGCCCGTTGATATTGTCAGCGACCATGTAATAGCTGTGCGAGGCGTTCCAGCCGTGCAGATCAGAGGCGCAGAAATAATACTTGTTCTTGTATTTGAACATACAGTTGCCCTCTTTGCCGCTGCCTTTTTTTACCTCGACCGCACGTTCCGCGGCAAGAAAATCCGACTCGCGCAGCTTGCAGACATACTGGTGTGAGCGCCCCTTTGCGCTGGAACAGATCAGATATGCCTGCCCGTCATCATCGACAAAGAGCGTCTGATCACCGGTTCCGGTATTTACAACACCGGGGATCTGCTCCTGCACATTTCCGATCTCAAAATTACCGGTCGGGGTATCGCACTGCGCGAACAGCACGCTGCCGTTATACTGCGCACAGATGATATACTTTCTGGATTTCGGACAATATGCCGCACCGAGTCTGCCGAACCATGTTACCATGCCGATGTTCTTTGTTTTGCCTGTCAGAACGTCATTTTCAAATTTCCAGTTGACGAGGTCCTTCGAGGAATAACAGGTCACAGACTGAAAATAGCATTCTCCGTTTTTGCCGGTCGGGCTTGCGGCATATTTGTCCGCACCGGTATAGTGTACGCCGTACCAGTAATAGGTATCACCGAATTTGAATACGCCGCCGCCCTGCGAATAGATGTTTTTTCCGGAGGTGTCCTTCCAGAAGCAGTCATTTGTGATTGTCTGCGATGCTGCCTCTGCGTGCATCTGCGGAATGAGCGGCTGTGCGGACAGCATCATGGCTGCGCCGCAGATTACCGCGAATAATTGCTTTTGCTTCATTTTATATCCCCGCTTTCCCTATGCTTTTTCTCATCAGCAGCGCGTCCGCGATTTTACAGTACAGGAGGGGACTGCACCGGAAAACCGCGCAGCGCATGCTGTTTCTAAGTTTATTCTAGCGTATATCCTGCAAAATCACAATTGCGTTTTTGCGCATTTTTATGATATATCAAACCAAAATATCCCGCACAGTTCCTGACACTGTGCGGGATATCCCTCATGCTTATACAAGGTGCTGTTTTTTCATCTCATCGGCAATCAGTGCTGCGATTGCCTTTGCACCGGTTTCCGTGAAATGCGTGACATCATTTTTACCGGTCGAGCACATATGATATTTGAATGCCGCATTGTAACCGATTTGATTGTAATGATCGACCATCAGCGTGCTGAGGTCAATGCACGGAATCTTATAATATGCGGCGAGACGTTTTGCGGCATCGCAGTAATTGACATATACCGGTACGAATTTGCCGTCCTTGCGCGAATCCAGATGAATCGGCGTTGTAATCAGGATCGGGAGTGCGCCCTTTTCCTTTGCGCCTTCGATATATTGTGCCGTGTACCATTCAAAGCTGCCGCTTGTCCCCGGAACCTTGCCGCAGGTCGGGCAGTAGCGGTCTTTCATCGAGAAAGCACCGTCATTGATGCCGAACTGCACCAGCAGATAATCCCCCGGCTGAATCTCATTGAGGATCTTTTTCAGGTCGCCTTTGTCGGAAAAGCTCTTTGCGCTTCTGCCGGAGATCGCACGGTTGATAACGGTATTTCCCTGCGGTAAATAGCTGCTGAGATGTGCGCCCCATCCCTGCTGCGGCGCACGGTTTTTGCCGTAGGTCTGCACGGTGGAATCACCTGCCAGCCAGACTGTTCGCTTTCCGTCAGGCGAAACAGGCGGCGAATCCGGTTCGGCTTCGGCATAGGTCTGTGCATATGGTTCATCCGTCCACTGTGTTTTCAGATAGTCGAAATTCGGTCCTCCCTCTGCGGTTGCCGAGATCAAGCGGATGATGTTGATTCCGGCGGTCAGCGGCAAAACAATCCGGCTCTCCTCCCAGCTTGTCCATGCACCGGTCGAAGGGAAATCCTGTATCCAGTAATCCGCATTCTGATTCACTTCGATTTTCATCTTTCGGTTGACATTGCTGCCGTTTGCAGTGCCGAACGAACACATATAGCTGCCGTTTTCCGGAACGGTTATTTTCCATGTTATGCTGCTGCCGTTTCTGTTTTCGAGATTGACGTAGCCGGTGTCTGTGAAGCCTGCATTCAGCGATTCCGTTACGCCGTCCTGCCATGTCATGTCGATTGCGTAATAGAACGCACGCTTTTCTGTATTTGCAGCAAAATCACCTTTGCTCAGCAGATAGTCGCGCATTGCATCTGCATCTGTGCGGTCTGTTTTCCCGTCTGCATTGGTATCTGCACGGCAGCGCTGCAGATGCGGCAGTGCATCTGACAGAATACCGCGTTTGAGCAGCGTGAGATCGACTGCATTGATGATTCCATCCTCATTGAGATCGCCGAGTACGGATGTCTGTTCTGCATGAGCGGATGACTGCGGTGCTGCGGCGAAGCCGTACAGCAGAAGAATTGCCGGCAATACAGAACACAATCTTCGGATCGTTTTCATTGTCATTCCCTCCGTTTGTGATTCCATCAGTGCGGTTCTATATTGATTGTAGCATCTGCCGGCGAACAATTCAATCACAGGATTGCTCATTTTGATGATGTTTTGACGCAAACTGCTGTGGAACGGTACATCGGGAAGTGAATGATATGCCGGCGGGGGTTCGTGCAGTTTCAGAATACTTGACTGCTTGATAAATGCAAAGGCAAATGTTATAATAATAAACATATATTAAAATGATATGCTTTCCGATGTCCGGGCAAGGAGGACATCATGGCAGAAAAATACCGAAAAACAGCTTTGAGCGCAATATCAATTCGATCAGCAGCCTGCACAACTGACGGCTCCTTTTGTAATATCATTGTAAAATATGGAACAGAAAACTGCAATACCCGAATGAATTTAAATCATGCATGGTTTGCCCAAAGCCTTGATCCGGAAAAGAAAATATTGTTCCAGCCTTGCATTTCGTGCAGGAATATGATATGATAGAGAAAAGGAGCTGATACACATGCGAATGGACGAAATCGGATGGCACTCGATTCACGGTTCTGATTTTATGAATGAACGCGAGCACGGTGCGGGAGACTGGGTATTCCTGCTGATCAAATCGCCGTGCCGGATCTTCGTAAACGGTGAGATGCAGCATTTTCCTGCCTATACATGGATTCTCTATACACCGGACGCCTATCAGAACTACGGCGCGGACGGTGAGGAGTATTATGACGACTGGATGCATTTTGCGCCGGATGCCACAGAAGAAGCGCTGCTCCGCACGATGAATATTCCGCTCAACACGCCGGTCACGCTGCCGAAGGGCACGGAAATATCAAAGCTTCTGCGCGATATCTGCTTTGAGTTTTATTCTGCGCATCTGCACCGGATCGAGACTACAGAGCTGTATTTCCGGATGCTGCTTTACCGGCTGCATGAACAGCTTGTCCGTGTGAAAGCTGTGCCGGATTCCGGCACGGTGAAAGAGCGTCTGCAGCAGATCCGCGATTTTATTTTCCGCAAGCCGTTTGACCGGTTTACAGCGGCACGGTTTGCAGATGAACTGAATCTCACTGAAGCTGATTTTCTGCGGCAATATGAAGCAGAGAACGGCAGCCGGTTTCAGGATGATCTGATTCATACCCGTCTGCACTTTACCGCCGGACAGATGAAAGCGCATCTGGCAGAGAATCAGACCGTCGAAGAAATCGCACAGCTCTGCGGCTATGCAAGCGATGCAGATTTTTCTGCGGAATTTGAGCGGTTTATCGGCAAATCACCTCAGGCTTATCTGGATGAGCTGAGAGCAGAAAACGAAATATGAACAATGCCCGTCTGTGAACAAAGCAGACGGGCATTTCTATATGCAGAATGAAAACAGGACAGCCGCAAAGGACTGTCCTGTCTCCGGAGAGGATCTATTTTTTGCACATTCCGGAACCGTTCAGATCTCCGAGATCATCTTTGCAATATATTGCAGCAGTCTGATGACATCCTCAGATGTGCGGTTGCCGTCGCCGTTGCAGTCTGCGTTCAGCAATCCCTGTGCGCTGACCTTTGCCGTGGAATCCTCCGCGATCAGTCTGGCGAGCAGCACGGCATCGGAGACATCGCGGACCTTGTTGCAGTCCACATCG
>JAFWUX010000103.1 GCA_017523995.1 Oscillospiraceae bacterium
AGTCAGCATTGCGGACGTACAGCTTGCGCTGAAGGCATACACGATGCGTATTTCGGGCAAGGAAATGGGTCTGACGGACAAACAGATCAAAGCAGCAGATGTCAATGAGAACGGGGAACTGTCTGTGGATGATGTGCAGAATATCCTGATCTATTACGTCAATAATACCGTTGCGGGCAAAAAGCTCACATGGGAGCAGCTGCTCGGCAAACAGCTGCAGGCATAACCGTTTCCGGATCTGCCGGCGCGGCAGGATGCACTCGTATGAACAGCAAGACATCATAATTACAAAATCACCGCCTGATTTCGGTCAGACGGTGATTTTTGATATAAAACGATCGCAAAAGAATATATCAAATATCGCCTGCGCGGGGCGATGCTTTGCTGTATCCGGACAATTCGCTTTGTTGCGGCATCCATATTATCACCTCCGGGCGTAGTTTGCAGAGATGTATGCGGGAGGCGGACGGGATATGATAAAAGCAGCGGCAAGTTAAGCACATTACAAATTAAGAAACTGTAAACTTTTGAAATCCTGTTGATTTTTCTGCGATATTGTGCTATATTGTCATCAGAACAATTGAATCCATTTCAGGAGGTTTATTTTGAAAAAGAAGCCGCTGATCATCACACTTTCCGTCGCTGCACTGATTTTACTCATTTACACCGGGGCATGGATGTACTGTCTGCATTTTATATGGCTTCCGCATCTGCCGGATCAATCAAAGATTGATCGCGTCGAAACAGAAAAAGCCTGGACATATTATTATCTGAAGGAAGATGAAGACGGTTATTTATTCCGGATGTTAGTCCCGTCTTTTTCCGGATTTTTGGGCAGTCACTGTGTTTTAGATGCTGTAAGCTGCATGGCCATCAACGAAACGGATGGAAATGATGACTTTGAAACAGGAAGCCGCTATCGTGAGGTCATCTCCAATTTTTCATTTATAGTAGCATGCCCTCTGAACTCAAAGGGTGAGATCAAGTCATTTGGATTTGTTGTCAATGCAGCAGTTCCGGATGATGATTGTGCAGCCGCCGCATGTTTCAATATTTCCCCTGATTTGGAGCTCGAAAACAAGGAAGAACTGACTGCGGCTGAATTGAAGCTATATCAGGCAGTATTGCCGGAAATCGAAAGAGTCTGCAAGAAATTTCACGAGCTGTTTTCAGTATAAGGCATCTTACTGAAACGCAAAACAATTCCATACAATTCAGAGGGGGGTCATTTTTGAAAAAGAAGCCAGTAATTATCGTAGTTTCCATTGCTGCAGGAATCGCTATAATCTATTGTTTCGCATGGGCTTATCTGAAACATTTTGTGTGGATGCCGCATTTACCGGCGGATATAACTGAATATACAGTAGAAAAATCCTTCGCTCGTACATATTATCGCTCACCGCCGGACGATAAATACTACAACTATACGATATCAACACCAGGTCTGTTTAACTTTCCATGGTATTGTTCGTTCAATGTGATCAGTGGGATTGGTACGGATGATGAACATGTACTTGTCAGTGAAGACGGATCTGTCCAATACATTCCGTTTCCGATGTCCGGTTCTGATTTTACTTATTCATTCGGCGGTCATCTCGGCTTGAACGGAAAAATCAATCTCTATGTTTGTTCCGTCAATTCCTATTCGTATGACGATCAGTTTCCGAAAAGTGCTTTTTTTCTTTTTAATCATGAGTTGGAATTAGAAGAAACAGCAAATTATACAGAACAGGAAATTGCTCTGTATCATCGAACAAAGCCAGAATTGGAGAATCTTCGTGATAATATGAATAAGTTGTTTTCTTTGCAGTGATCTATCGCTTTTTAGCAGCATATATTTCGTTCGTCATCTGATTTTTCTATCATGTATTCACTATTGTACGCGTCAATATTTGAATAATCACAATAAACCACAACAAACTGGAGGATGAACTATGAACAAAAAACTGATCACAACAATCCTTGCGACTTTTATGGCAGTTTCTTCCTGCACATTTGCTTCGCTTAACGCCTCAGCATATCAGTATGACAATAACGGTGTATATCACAGCAATGCAAACATGCAGTCTTTGAATTATCCTGATCCGTTTAATCATTTCAAGAAAAAATACGGATGGAGTGAAGGACAGGAAACTATCTCATTGTATAAGAACGGCATTTCGGCCGGAACAGTACATGCATATTTCAATCCGGAATCTTACGGACCGAGTTATGCAAGAGAAACGACCAGCAGCACTTCCTACGGCTTATATGCGGACGGACAGATTATCAGCAACGGCAGTTGTGTGCGGAGTAATACTGTCCGGATCGGTGATACAAACTGGTTTGGATATATTGTAAGTACAACAACACCGACGCTGAATGTATATGGGCACAATAGCTGTGCTTATCTCGGCTCGATCTACTGGTAATTAGAAATGAACGGCAAAGGAGCATTTCACTGAAATGCTCCTGTTGCTGTATTGGGAGTATTTACATGAAACTTTCAAAATACGCAGCAGCATGGATATTCTTTGCACTGTATGCCGTTCTGAATGCAATGATCTCGGCTTCATCCTTTCCGGGGCCCGTTCCGGGCAGCATCATTCTGTATGTCGGCAGCAGCGACAGTCTTTCCATTTCGGATGCTGTTCAAACCGCAGAAAAAAACGGCGTTTCGCTGTATACATACACGGTGCAGACGGTCATGAAGCCGGATAATCCGCTGGAATATCAGAAAACCGTTGTGACATTCTATACGTCAGAATCCGACCGTGAAGCAGTCTGGAAGCATCACCTCGGCCTGCACCCCGGCATGATCCGGATCGCGGAGGGAGACCTGAGCGAGCTGCATGAGGCCTCGCCGGAAACACTGGATCAGGATCCGGAACTGAAACAGCTGATTTCATGCATCTGCCTGACCGGCGATCCGGATGCGTGTACCCGGTCTGCGCGGGAGCTTCGCAGCGCATATCCGGCGGCCTTCATTGAAACTTCAAAAGCAACATGGAATACCGATTATTTGCTTCCCGGTTTTCTGCTTGGTTTTCTGCTGGTTCTGCTGCTGTTCTGGTGTTACCTGGACTCTGCGTATGAGAAAAAGGAAATCGCGATCCGCGTGCTGCACGGTGATGCGCCGTTTCAGCATTATGTCCGGATATGTCTGACAGACACGGTTGTTTTCTCCGGCCTGTTTCTGCTCTGTATCAGCGCCCAGCACCTGTATACGCAGATCAGCCGCCCGTTTCGCCTCATGTATCTTCTGTTTCTGCCGTTTTTGCTCGGGATCTGGCTCGTGAATCTGCATCTGCTGAAGATTTGTCCAAAGGAGATGCTGTACGGGCATCAGCTTTCCAAAGGGATACTGCGTGCCTTTTCCGCGCTTGGTATGCTGGCTGCGCTGTTCAGTTGTCTGGTGATTCTCAGCGCAGTCAGCATGACCGGAAATGTGCAGAAATATAACGCAGCCAAAGCTTTTATACAGTCCAAAAAAGATTATACATACGTAAATTTCAAGGAACCGGCCGAACTGACACAGCTTTTGCTGAACAATCAGATCGATGCATTCAATGCTGCACAGAATCGTATTATGCAGGATGAACGCCGCTTTTTGAAGGAAACAGATTCTGTTCTGCAGCCGATCTATATGGCGGATGTGACATACGAGCTGCAAAACTACGGCATGAAAACAGTCTGGGATCTGATGTACTGTAATCACAGGGCACTCCCGTATCTGCAAACAGTCTTTCCGGAAGCTGCTGCGATCGACCTTGAACATTATGACGCTGCTATAATGCTGCCGGACACATTTCCGGAACTCGAACAGCACAAAGCGATCAGTGTCCTGACAGAAGAGTTCTCCGCTTATGAGGGCTACCGTCCCGATCCGGAGCGAATTCAGATCTGTCTGTATCATCCGGGGGCATCGGCTGTCAGCTTTGATTTTTCCTATCAGTTTTTCGGATATCATGACCTGACAGCGATCTGTATTGCTTCGGATACTTACCAAAGACCGGATGCCGACAAGCTGATCATCAACCGCTATTTCCTGAACAGTTCCTGCATTTTCCAGATCCCGGATGATCTGAATACCGCAGACATCGGCAAGGATTATTCATTCAAACCGATATTCCGAAGCGTTTATGATAAATTTTACGCTGAATACCGGAAACGGCAGGCCTATCTGATGACAGCATTGCTGATCGCTGTCCTGATGCTGGTGTTTTATATCAGCGAAATCTATACGGTGCTCAGGCTCGATTACCAGGTCAACGCAACAGAACTTGCGATCCGCAAGACGCTCGGCGAATCCATGCTGCAGAAGAACCGCAGGCATTTTGCGGATGCGGCTGCGGTCGGCATTGTCGATCTGATCCTTGCAATTTGCCTGTCGCATTTTGCGCATCTGCTCCCGATGGCGGCTGCGGTTTCCGTCCCGGTCGTCCTGTTTGCCCTGAACATCCTGCTGATCTGCTTCATGATCCGCCGTGTCGAGAAGCAGAAGCTCACGAAGATCCTGAAAGGCGGTGCATTATGATCCGGATCGAGAACCTGAAAAAGGCATTTGATACACATGTGATATTCGACGGTTTTTCGCTGGAAATACCGGACAGGGAGTTTGTTGTATTCACCGGCGCGAGCGGCTGCGGCAAAACGACGCTGCTCAACATGATCGGCGGCATCGAACCGGCCGACAGCGGAGAGATCATCGTCGATGATCTGAATATCACAAAAACAAAGAATCTGAAAACCTACTTCCGGCAGTATGTCGGGTTCCTGTTCCAGAATTTCGCGCTGGTCGAGAACAAGACCGTAGAGGAAAACCTGAAAATGGTGCGCGATCAGGCGCGCAGCAAGGTTTCCATGAACGAAGCACTTGACCGCGTCGGAATGCTCGGCAGGGAGAAGCAGAAGGTCTTTTCACTCTCCGGCGGCGAGCAGCAGCGGATTGCATTGGCGCGGCTCATGATGAAGCAGTGCCGGGTCGTCCTTGCGGATGAACCGACCGGCTCGCTGGACAGAGCGAACGCAGAGCAGGTCATGCGGATCCTCAAATCCTTCTCGGACATGGGCAAAACGGTCATCATGGTCACACACGACCCGACGCTCATTGATGATTCCATGCGCAGGATTGTCCTTGAGAGGGGCGAAGGCGCCGAAGATCAGTGAATATGAAAGCAAAGGGAAGCGAAAAAAATCCATACGCCCCTGCTGAAAGAAACACATACAAGAAAACAAGCATCGCCCCGCACGGGGCGATGCTTTGCTGTATCCTGCCAAGTTTTAAGCTGATTTCCCGGGTCCCGCATCCGATACGATACACAGCGTCCGCTCCGCGGCTGCTTTCCGGACGATCCGCTTTGTTGCTGCATCCATATCATCATCTCTTGATTCGCTGGCAGAGATGTATGCGGGAGGCAGGCGGGATATGACAGTATGTAAGCCTGACACCGGTTATTTCATCAGCGCATTTTTCATTACAGAAAGATCGTGCGCATCAAGCCGGTTATCCGCACTGAAATCCGCCGCTTTCCAGTCCTTCAGTTCGGTATCCGGTATATTCAGCAGCCATTGCTGCAGCAGTACGTCATCCGCGCAGCGGACTGTTCCCGCGTAAAATGCCTCTGTAACGTCATCACCGGTCGTCTGCACATGCGCGAGCAGCTTCCGGTCGGTGCTGTATTTTGCAATGTCAAACTTCACGGATTCGCCTGCGCGGGTTGCCTTCGAGTCGCCGGTAATCAGATAATAGTACCCGTCGGAGGCATGATAGAAACCGCCGTAATCCGGCATCAGCTTCGGAACGAAAAAGCTCTTTGTCAGACGGAAATCCGCGTCGTAGTATTCGACATGCACCGAATCCGCACGGATGTCAAAAATCTGAACGCGCATCCAGCCGCCGTCCTCCAGCGGCACGAGATTGGAGAACGTGACACCTCACCATATTAAATAGTTGTGGCAGTAGGTGTTAAAGCCGTCCTCGCTGAGACATGCAATGGGCTAGGTCTCTCCCGCCGCACAGACCGGCTGCACAGGCGCGGTACAGGTCAGGCACAGCAGCAGTGACGCTGTGACGGCTGCGATCTTCTTTTTCATGTAAATTCCTCCCTTTCCGGTTTTGATTCTGCAGCTGCCATATTTATCATGAGTATAGCATATTTGCGGCTGACTGTCAAGAAATCTGCTGACGCCGGAAGCGGCTGAAGCGGGGATTTTACTGCGAAAAAAAGCGTGTACCTGTCCCCTGCTTTTTCATAACGGAAATGCGGGAGCCGGACAGCTTTCTCAAATCATACAGCAGCTCAAAAGTGCCGCTTCTTGCAGACGTTAAAGTTCAGAAACCTATACTTCTGTTTTTCTATGATCTCATTTGTGAAAGGCTGCTTTTTGCTTTGTGTATAAGCCGGGGAGTTGTAACAACTGCATATACTTATTCAAAATAATATGTGAATTATAACATATTGACACAAATAATATGCTGTGGTATGATAATATTATAAAACAATGCCTGAATGACCCTGAGAGGAGTGCGCATCATGAAAAAACGGTTATCAGCAATTATGATATCAGCGGCAATGGCCGCAGGCCTGTGCGGAACAGAAATGGCTGTCACGGCAGCAGATGCTTCCGGCTCCGCAGAATGGAACGGACACAAATACCGGTTCATTGAGCTGAGCATGACATGGGACGAGGCGGACGCCTACTGCAAGGCGCAGGGCGGTCATCTTGCGACCGTCACAAGCGCAGAGGAACAGACTGTGATCGAGGGCTTGCTGGAAGCGGGCACCAAAAATCATTACTGGCTCGGCGGACAGCTCATCAGCCGGGAACTGACATGGATCACCGGTGAAACCGTTGAATATACGCACTGGGCGGGCGGTCAGCCGGATAATTACTTCGGGGATGAGGACAGCCTTGTCATCTCTCGCGAGCCGGTCGGCTCGATCATAAAGCCTTTCGACTGGCATGATCTTAACCGGAGCGGAGAGAGCGACAATTCGTTCCGC
>JAFWUX010000104.1 GCA_017523995.1 Oscillospiraceae bacterium
ATCCGCAAGGACGATCTGGTGCATGACCGCGCCCTCCCGGTATTCAAATTCACCGGTTTTCATATTGAAGATCTCCGTGCCCATGACATCGGTCGGCAGCGTATCCGGCGTGAACTGGATCCTGCCGAAATCACATGCGACAGATCTTGCAAGTGCGGAAGCGAGCGTGGTCTTGCCGACGCCCGGAACGCCCTCCAGCAGGATATGCCCGCCCGAGAGCAGACAGATCAGCACGTTTTCGACAATTTCTTCCTTTCCGACGAAGTATTCCCGGATATGTTCTTTCAGCTTGTAGATCATGGAAAGCTCCTCCTGATTGATTGATGCTGCGACTGTTTCCGCCGGAACTCCGGCTGCCGGTGATACAGCTTTATTATAGCAAACGGCAATGCAAAAGTCAACTGCCGGTGAAAAGCAAAGCCGGTGCATATCACATCGTCCGCTCTGTACAGTATGCACAAAAATGTGCTGCTCCGGAATGCTCGTATTGACACGGCGAGAAAAAATAGACCGGCGGTCGATTTTTGTCTTGGCAAGTATTTGCGTTTGTGGTATGATGATATCAGAAACCGACCGGCAGTCGAAAAAGGAGGGCGAATCATGGGAGAAAAAGGGGAACGCCGCAGACGGGAGCTTTTGCGGATCGCATACCGCCTGTTTATCGAAAAGGGCTACGAGAATACCAGCATCGACGAGATCATTGCGGCCGCGGGCATTGCAAAGGGAACCTATTACTATTATTTCCCGAGCAAAGAGGCCACGCTGGAAGCGGTCGTTGATATGATGATGAATGAAGAAGCGGAGAAAGCGAAGGCTGTGGTCGCGAGCCCGCTGCCTGTTCCGCAGAAGGTCGCCGCGGTGATCTATGCGCTTCGTCCGCAGCCGGGGGAAGCAAGCATTGCAGATGCGGTCGAAGCAAAGGAAAACATTGTTCTGCATGAAAAGCTGAATCAGCGGCTTTTGAATGAAGCGATCCCGCTGCTTGCGGAGGTTGTGCGGGAGGGGATCTCGCAGGGCGTTTTTGACTGCGGACAGATCGAAGAACGCGTGAAAATGATTTTGATAATATGCTCGGAGATGTTCGATGACAGTGATTTTACGGAAAACGAGATCACGGCATTCATCGACATGGTTGAGAAGATGCTGGGCGCAGCATCCGGCACAATGGCGTTTATCAGGGATCTCATCAGATAAGGAGCGATCATTATGAAGAAAAAGGAACCGATTATTTCAGCGAGACCTCTGAAAAAAGTTTTCGGCGCGGGGGAGAGCGAGCAGGTCGTTTATTCCGATTTCGATATTGATATCTACAAGGGCGACTTTACGGTGATCATGGGTGCATCGGGAGCGGGCAAATCCACACTGATGTATTCGCATTCCGGTATGGATAAGCCCAATGCAGGGACGGTCACGTTCTGCGGTACGGAGATCACCGGAATGAGCAGCGATGCGCTTGCAGTATTCCGCAGAAAGCACTGCGGCTTTGTGTTCCAGCAGATCTATCTGATCGACAAGATGAACCTGCTGGATAATGTGATCACAGCCGGCAGTCTTACCGGCAAAAACAAGGCTGATATCGTCAGGCGGGCCAATGCGCTTTTTGACATGGTGAACATCTCCGAGACAACACGCAGAAAGCTGCCCTGCGGCGACTGTGATCTCGGTGCGTATAAGGAATCGGACAGCGCCCGTACAGAAAAGCTTGAGACATTTTTGAAGGATATGGGGTGGTGACATGTTCGGACTGGTTCGGCACAACCTGAAAAAAGCCAAAGGACAGTTCATATCCTTCGGCCTGGTCATGATGATCACGGCGGTCATTCTGAATACCGCGCTTGTGCTGCTGTTTCAGACCGGAAATGCCTATGACAGACTGTTTGACGAACTGAACACGGCAGAGATCAGCGTGACCGTTCCCGAAGCTTATGATGCAGATACGCTTGCCGGGGCGCTTGCAGAGATCAGCGGCGTGTCGGATGTTGAACAGCATCCTGCGCGGTTTGCTTCGGCAGCCCTGCAGGAGTTTCAGGGTTCTGCGTTTACGATGAACACGTATTTTTACAGGCTGTCCGACGAACGCAGCCTGACCCGGCACACGGTCTGCGAACAGTCTGACTCTGCCGGTCATCACGGTGCATACATCCCGCTTTATTTGTCGGAGCTCGGCGATTATCAGACCGGCAGCAGCATCCGGTACCTGATCGACGGTCAGGAATACCGCTTCACCGTGGACGGTGTTCTGAACGAAATGCAGTACGGCAATTACGGCACGGGCTTTATCGGCATTTACCTGACCGATCAGGCTTATGAAAGCATCCGCGATGATGCGCATTTTATGCCGGTCAGCGAGTATCTCGTCAAGACCGGAAGCGGTGCGGATATTGAAGCTGCAAAAAAAGCTGTTGCCGATCATCTGAAGGAACAGAAGATACCTGCATTGTCTTTGCTGGATTGTGAGACTGCCAGAAACAGCCGTACAATGGTATCTGAAACGATCGTACTGTTCCTTGCTGTGTTTGCGCTGCTTGTCCTGACCGTCAGCATCTTCCTTGCGCGTTTCAGGATCCGGCAGACGATTGATGAGGAAATGAATGAAATGGGTGTCCTCAAGGGCATCGGCTACGAGAGCAGACAGCTGATGTTCAGTCAGGTCATCCCGTACGGCATTGTGTGTGCTGCCGGATTGCTCCTTGGAACTGCGCTGTCTTATCTGCTGATCCCGTCTGTTGCAAACATTCTTGCAGTACAGTCGGGCTTTTCATACAGACCTGTTTTTGATCTGAAAGCATCCGCGGTCACGGTTTTCAGCATTCTGCTGACGGTGCTTGTCTTTACACTGCTCGCGGCAGGTAAGATCAGGCGGCTTGAACCGATCCATGCGATCAGAGGGATCGATCCGCTGAGACCGGCAGAGCAGTATTCCGTCGGAGATCCTTTCAGCATGACACTGAACGGGACGACTTATGAATATACAGTATGCGGCTTGATCCAGAGCGTCAATCATAACGGCATGATTGCGGAACTGACCGACAGTGGATACGCGGCGCTTTCCGATACCCCGTTGTATTCGCTGAATCTCTACACAAACGGTCAGGAACCAGACGGGTATTTTGAAAAGATGAACCGTGATGATCCGGACAGCATCGTGAGCATCAGCAATGCAGCAAAGGAAACAAAAGCGATCTTCGTCTGCGGATACCTCTGCTTGAGCTGCGCCGCAGCCGTCAGTCCGTCGATGCCCTTTTCCATCATCACATCCATGAGGATCAGGTCAGGCGCTTGATGCTCCTCGCACCAGAGCATCACATCCTTTGCATAGGGAAGTGCCGCTGCGGTTTCATAGTCTTTCAGCGGCCTGATCAGCATTTCCATAAATCCGCGGGAAATCAGCTCATCATCCACTATGATGATTTTATACGGTTTGCTCAATTCTGCATCACCTGCCGCTTTGTCATACGCTCAGCCCCTTTTTCAAATGTTTTATGGACAATCGTGTGTAAGAATCTTGCCTCGGATATGACGGAGGCAGTGGAGCAGTGCGCAGCGAATACGGTGCGTCATGCAGAGGGCGACCGCCTGACCGTTACGCTCCAAGAAACAGAATCAGAATGGTTTGCGGAATTCCGCAACAACGGCAAACCGCCCGAGGAACCGGTCAGTGAGTCCGGCAGCTGATCCAGCGATTCCTTGACGGCATCCGGCGTCAGGTGACTGTTCCTGCTCACGGGCAAGCACTTCATTTTCCATGGAAAGCACTTCGTTGGCATCCTGAAGTTCCTCATTCAGCCGGTGCAGAACGCTCTCATCCTTTGCAAAGAACGTATATCCTGCATTCAGTTCCATGCCGGCAAGCCGCGTATCCGGTTCCGGATATACAAACGTGCCGACTGCCTGCCGCAGCGTGTCCCGGTCATCTGTCACGGTGATCGCAGTCTGATAGAGATGATGCAGGTCATTCGTCATGATTCCTGCGCCAAGCAATATCGCGGGGATCAGAATCCAGCGCGATCTGTTCCGTTTCTGTTCGGGACCCTTTCCGAATGCAAGAATGCTGGTCAGAAAGAGCGTCGGAACCATGATGATCGGCACGTACCAGAAATACCAGCAATGGCGGCTGAGAAACAGCGCGAACGGCGACCATACCATCATTCTGTAGCGGACAGAGCGTACAAAATGAAACAGCAGCATCAACAGCCCCGATGCGATGATATCATTCTTTGCACGGGAAGGCAGCAGCCTGATCCGGACAGACTGAACCCAGAACAAAATCAATCCGGAATAGATCATCGTAACCGTGCTGAACATCAGCGTGCTCGGATAATATATCCCTTTGCGATGGATCACGACGTCTGTTACATGAAAAATTCCCGCCAGCAGCAGGAGCGCAACAAATATCGCCATACTTTTTGTTTGTTTCCGCATGACCGTGCCGGCTCCTCCTTTCATCCGGATTGTGTCTGAAACCGTATAATCAGCGCAATATGTTTTTAGTATAACATATCATTCTCGAAAATGCAATATCATTACAAAAATAACAGGATTATTATATAATACTTCATTGCGGTCGGTCAAGAGGTTCCCAAAATATAATAAAATGTATATATTCCCTCGGGTGAATATAAAGTCACCGCCGTCTGCATTCAGGCTGCAGGCGGCGGTGACTTTATATCATAATTGATATCATATTGGTGCGAAAGCGCTCCTGTCTGTTAATCAGACGGCAGTAACTGTAAACCGGAGAGCGGCGAAACAAATAACCATAGCCGCTTTTCTCATAACAGTCTGTTAATTCTTCGCCTTGTATCTTGCCATCAGTGACATCAGATCATATTTGCACATTTCAGGCTGTGTTTCCATGAGTTTTTGCTGCGGAACAAGGCACGGGTTTTGTCGGAACTTATCGCAGCGTTCCCCGAACCGCCAACCGATCGAAGCCATATAACAGCACCAGCGCCGGTGTTCCAGGGAAGCAAGCCCGTAAGCAAAGCTGTCTTCCCGGAGCTTTTTCAGAACTTCCTTCTCTGTCCCGTTCATCTGCCAGGCATACCCTGTGTACCGCATGAGGGTACCGTCAGTTCCGATCAGTTCTTCGAGTTTCTGATCGAGTGCAGCGCCGTTTTCAGCGGCCAGCTTTGCAATGATATCGTTTTTCACTTCATCATGATAAGCCGCAGCCTTGCTGGACGAGCGGCGGAACAGTCTGAGCCTGTTCCACTCTGTCTCGGGATCTTCCGCGGCATTCTCCGCGATGCCTGTTTCACCGGCAGTTATGAGCTTGATATTGTTATAGAAATGGTTGTAATCTTTCGCAATGCGGTCTATCTCGCGGTTGATGATCATATCAAGCGTAATGACAATGCTTCTGTCATCAATCAGATCGACATCTGCCAGTGAGCGCTTGTCCGCGGAGATATATGCAGCCAGTCTCCTGTCGGTATCCATGCGCATGAGGATCGGCAGCTTCAGGCCGCGCTCGTCAAACAGTTCCTCAAGCTGGATTGCGCAGTGCACGGAAAGATCAATGTTTTCCAGGGCGATGACGGTATAGGTATAGGGCTCTTTATCAAGCTTGCTGCGCACGGTATCGTAGAAGCTGAGGTGAGAGATATTTGCTTCAAAAAAGTTTATTTCCAGAAGTCCGTCAGCCGCATCGCTTTTGAGCGTTACGCAGCTGTCGGTGATATCAAATGTATCGCGGCTGAGCTGATTCAGGAATACAGCTTTTTTCGCATTGATATCGCTGTCGAAAACGTCGATGATGATACGGTTGCTGTCAGAAACCACACCGAGATTCATTGCCTGCAA
>JAFWUX010000105.1 GCA_017523995.1 Oscillospiraceae bacterium
AAAGAAGGTCATCTCAGCACAGGACGGAAGCCTGAAAGCCGCAAACCATAAACCGCACGGCGCGATGTTTGATATTCATTTCTACAAAACGACAATATAAAACAGGCAGATGTTCATTTGCAACATCTGCCTGTTCTGTTTTATAGCCCGCTGTATAGGTCTTTCATATCAGTTCGTGGAAAACTTCTATATGAGTACCGACCTGAAATCTGCGGGGGATTTATATTTAGCGATTCACGAACGGAACCGGATTCGCGCATTAGCGCAGTGCAGCCTGTGCCGCAGCCAGTCTTGCGATCGGCACACGGAACGGCGAGCAGGAAACGTAATCCAGACCGATCTGGTGGCAGAACTCAACAGATGCCGGGTCGCCGCCGTGCTCACCGCAGATACCGCAGTGGAGCTTCGGATTGACCGGCTTGCCAAGCTCGATCGCCATCTTCATCAGCTTGCCGACGCCAACCTGATCCAGCTTTGCGAACGGATCGTTCTCAAAGATCTTGGTGTCATAGTATGCGCCGAGGAACTTACCAGCGTCATCACGGGAGAAGCCGAAGGTCATCTGGGTGAGGTCGTTGGTGCCGAAGCAGAAGAAGTCTGCTTCCTTCGCGATGGCATCAGCAGTCAGAGCAGCACGCGGAATCTCGATCATGGTACCGATCTCGTACTCCAGCTTTGCGCCTGCAGCTGCGATGACCTCGTCAGCGGTCTTCTTGACAACATCCTTCACGAACTTGAGCTCCTTGACTTCGCCGACCAGCGGGATCATGATCTCCGGCTTGACGGTCCAGTCAGCATGCTTCTTCTGAACGTTGATAGCAGCCTTGATGACAGCCTTGGTCTGCATTGCAGCGATCTCCGGATAGGTGACAGCCAGACGGCAGCCGCGGTGACCCATCATCGGGTTGAACTCGTGCAGGGAAGCGATGATAGCCTTGATCTGCTCAACGGTCTTGCCCTGAGCATCTGCAAGTGCCTTGATATCAGCCTCTTCGGTCGGAACGAACTCGTGAAGCGGCGGATCCAGGAAACGAATGGTAACAGGGTTGCCCTCGAGTGCCTCGTAGAGAGCCTCGAAGTCTGCCTGCTGCATCGGCTCGATCTTTGCCAGAGCTGCTTCGCGCTGCTCAACAGTATCTGCGCAGATCATCTCGCGGAATGCTGCGATTCTGGACGGCTCGAAGAACATGTGCTCGGTACGGCAGAGACCGATACCCTCAGCGCCAAGCTCTCTTGCCTTCTTTGCATCAGCCGGTGTATCAGCGTTGGTGCGAACCTTCAGCTTGCGATACTTATCTGCCCAGCCCATAACTCTGCCGAACTCGCCGGCGATCTGAGCGTCAACAGTCGGGATGATGCCCTGATAGATGTTACCGGTGGTGCCGTCGATCGAGATCGGATCGCCTTCCTTGAAGGTGACACCGGCCAGCGTGAAGACCTTGTTCGCCTCGTCCATGTTGATATCGGAGCAGCCGGAAACGCAGCAGGTACCCATACCGCGCGCAACAACAGCTGCGTGGGAGGTCATGCCGCCGCGGACAGTCAGGATACCCTGAGATGCCTTCATACCGGTGATATCCTCCGGAGAGGTCTCCAGACGAACGAGAACAACCTTTTCGCCGCGAGCGTTCCAAGCCTCAGCATCATCAGCAGTGAAGACAACCTTACCGCAAGCTGCGCCGGGGGATGCGCCGAGACCCTTGCCCAGCGGGGTAGCCGCCTTGAGAGCCTTTGCATCGAACTGCGGGTGGAGAAGGGTATCGAGGTTACGCGGATCGATCATCAGGACAGCTTCCTGCTCGGTCTTCATACCCTCGTCAACGAGATCGCAAGCGATCTTGAGTGCTGCCGGAGCGGTTCTCTTACCGTTGCGGCACTGGAGCATATAGAGCTTCTTGTTCTCGACAGTGAACTCCATATCCTGCATGTCATGATAGTGCTCCTCGAGGATGTTGCAGACCTTGATGAACTCTGCGTATGCATCCGGGAACTCCTGCTCCATCTGAGCGATCGGCATCGGGGTACGGACACCGGCAACGACGTCCTCGCCCTGTGCGTTCTTCAGGAACTCGCCCATGAGCTTCTTCTCGCCGGTTGCCGGGTCACGGGTAAATGCAACACCGGTACCGCAATCGTCGCCCATGTTGCCGAATGCCATCATCTGGACGTTAACAGCGGTACCCCAGGAATACGGGATATCGTTGTCACGGCGATAGACATTTGCACGCGGGTTGTCCCAGGAACGGAAAACAGCCTTGATTGCGCCCATGAGCTGCTCCTTCGGGTCAGACGGGAAGTCCTCACCGATCTTGGACTTGTACTCAGCCTTGAACTGCTCAGCGAGCTCCTTGAGGTCATCAGCAGTCAGCTCAACGTCCTGTGTGACGCCGCGGTCTGCCTTCATCTTGTCGATGAGCTCCTCAAAGTACTTCTTGCCGACTTCCATAACAACGTCGGAATACATCTGGATAAATCTTCTGTAGCAGTCATATGCCCAGCGCGCATTGCCGGACTTTGCTGCCATGGTCTCGACAACGGTCTCATTCAGACCGAGGTTGAGGATGGTATCCATCATACCCGGCATAGAAGCGCGGGCACCGGAACGAACAGAAACGAGAAGCGGGTTCTCCTTATCACCGAACTTCTTGCCGGTGATGCCTTCCATCTTGACAATGTACTCTTCGATCTCAGCCATGATCTCAGGATTGATCTGACGGCCGTCCTCGTAGTACTGTGTGCAGGCCTCGGTAGAAATGGTAAAGCCCTGCGGAACCGGAAGACCGATGTTGGTCATCTCAGCCAGGTTTGCACCCTTACCGCCGAGGAGTTCACGCATGTTTGCGTTACCCTCTGTAAAGAGGTAACAATATTTTTTGCCCATTGGAAAAACCTCCATTCTTTGTTACCGGCTTGCGGGAACCCTCTGCGGGCGCAGATAGCCCCTATACCGGAGATATGACTATTATAACATAATATCCCATAAAATGTCCAGTCCCTTTTAGAAGTTTTTTTGGTTTTCGGTGATTTTTGGCATTTTCAACAAATCTCCGGAACAAGCTTGCATTTTCCGGTAAAATCGGGGATAATAGAAAGTGCTGCGCGGGATTTCCGTGCGGCGGAAGAAGTGCGAGAGGAGCAATCAGGACAGATGATGATTGAAAACGGTCTGCCGCAGGTGCAGATGTTCTCAGACGGCGCGTGCAGCGGCAATCCGGGGCCGGGCGGCTGGGGAACGATCCTGCGGTTTACGGACGGCAGCGGCAAAGTACATGAAAAGGAGCTTTCGGGCGGCGAGGCGCATACAACGAACAACCGCATGGAGCTCATGGGCGTGATCTCAGGGCTTGAGGCGCTCAAAGGTTCCTGCGCCGTCACGCTGACAACCGACAGCCGCTATGTTGTGGACAGCGTGACAAAGGGCTGGGTCTACGGCTGGAAGAAGAAGGGCTGGATCAAGTCGGATAAGAAACCGGCGCTGAATGTCGATCTCTGGGAACGGCTGCTGCCGCTGCTGCAGAAGCATAAGGTGACGTTCTGCTGGGTCAAGGGACATGCCGGTCACCCCGAGAACGAGCGCTGCGATGCCCTTGCCGTCGCCGAGCGCACGAAGTTTGTTTAGTGGTATCGCTCCGCGATGATCTGTAATTGGGCTTACAGTATTGCTGCGCAAACTGTGCCCAAACCCGCCAAAGGGATACTATCCCTTTGGAATCCCATTTTGTATAAGTGCAATGGAATAGCCGCCAAATCAACGCATTCACGCGCATTTGGCGGCTTGTTTCTGTCAGAAGAAGTTAGGAGATAGGAGTGAGAAGTGAGAAGATGCGGTGTCGCTTCGCGACGATTTATAAACTGACATAATCCGGTTTCAAAATCATGCGCGCAGCGCACACCTTAACTCCTCACTCCTAATTCCTCACTCCTAACTTCTCTATCCCCACCTGCCGGCGGGGCAGTGCTGGGAACGGCGTGCGGCGCGGAGCTCGATGAAGCAGCCGCACATCCCGCAGAGACCGTTGATCAGCGAATCGCAGCCAAGACAGACCCCGAGCCGCGCCTGATACGCTGCCGCATCGGTGCGCTGCTCTGCCGGGAGCTGGTCGATCCGGCGCTGAACCGTCTGCCGGAGCCCCTCTGCGTCCATATCCGCGAGCAGACACCGTCTGCATACAGTGCCCGTCATTGCAGCGTGACCGCCGCCACGGAACACGGCGGCAGCGTCATATGCAGCTTGCCGTCCTGCAGCGAGACTGTCAAAGGCTGAACCTTGACACGCTCAGGCGCATCAAAATCATTGTACGCGCGGACATCCCCCGTCACGATCTGCGCAGCTGCCGCATAAACGGGCAGATTGCAGATTTCGCAGGTGATCTCGGCTTCATCGGTCAGGGAGCAGTTTGCGGCAGTCAGCGTCAGCACGCCCGCTTTGACCGACGCCGAGCAGGTGATCATCGGGATATGTCTGCCCTCGATGACATTTTCGTTCTCAGTAAAGCAATAGACCGCCTCGCCGCCCTGATGTCCCTTGAACAGGTCAAAGACATGGTAGGTCGGGGTCTTGACGAGCTTTTCGCCCTCGGTCAGCAGGAGCGCCTGCAGGACGTTCACCGCCTGCGCAAGATTCGCCATTTTTACGCGGCGGCTGAACCGGTTGAACAGGTTGAGATTGACCGCAGCCGTCAGTGCATCGCGCATGGTGTTCTGCTGATAGAGGTATCCGGGATGCGTACCGGGCTCGACATCATACCATGTGCCCCACTCATCGACAACGAGTGCGATTTTGTTCCCGGGGTCATAGCGCTCCATGATCGCGGTGTGCATCCGCAGCAGATGCTCCATTTCGTTCGCGCAGTCCATCACCGAATAGTACGCATCATCGTCGAAATCCGTAGCAGAACCCTTGTTGTTCCAATCGGGGACAGAGTAAAAATGCAGCGCGATTGCGTCCGTGTGGGCGGAGGAGAGGTTCTGCATCATGACCTCGGTCCAGTGATAATCGGCGCCGCTCGGACCGCACGCGACACGGTAAAGTGTGCTGCCGCCGAAGTTCTTGCAGAAGCTCTGGTAGCGCCGGTAGACGTCCGCATAGTATTCGGCGCGCATGTTGCCGCCGCATCCCCAGTTCTCATTGCCGACTGCAAGATACTTCAATTTCCACGGTTCATCCCGGCCGTTTCTGCGGCGCAGCTCGCTCATCGGGGAGTGACCGTCAAAGGTCATGTATTCGATCCACTCCGCGAGCTCCTGCACGGTGCCGCTGCCGACATTGCCCGTGATATAGGGCTCGCAGCTGACCAGTTCGCAGAGATCCATGAACTCGTGCGTGCCGAAGGAGTTATCCTCGACGCCGCCGCCCCATGTGGTGTTGATCATTTTGCGGCGCTGCGATTTCTCGCCGATGCCGTCCTTCCAGTGATATTCGTCGGCGAAGCAGCCGCCCGGCCAGCGCAGAACCGGCATGCGGATTTGGCGGAACGCTTCGATGACGTCTTTGCGGATGCCGCGGATATTCGGGATATTTGAGTCCTCGCCGACATAGATGCCCTGATAGATGCATCTGCCGAGGTGCTCGGCGAAGTGCCCGTAGACTTCGGGCTCGATCACGGCGATGCGGTCTGCTGCGTTGATTACCATGCGAAATGTTTTCATTTTTACGTAACCCCTTTTGTGTGGATGTGGTGCCGCTTGCGGCGGTGATTTATAATGATATTGACAGTTTATCATATTTTGCCGCGATTGACAATGATTTATCGGAGCAATTATATAACATATCATCCACCTGCGGTGGATTTGGCGCTTTTCGGTCGGCAGTGCTGACATCCATTTTGCTAAAGCTGATTTTAGGTTGATTGTTCTTATCCTGTGTCCGAATGTTTATTTCCGCTGGGCGCAGATCGTGTGGCTGTGGTTTATTGTCCTTATCCTTTGTCCGAAGGTTTGATTCCGCTGGGCGCGGGGCGCGAATGCGAGGGGAAGAACCATAGAGAGAGGGAAGTCCTCGCTGAAGCTCGGGTCTCCCCTCTCCCTAAGGTTCTCCCCCTCGCGCTCCCTCTTTCCTTATCCTCTCCTCTCTGGGGGCGTGAGCCACTCAATTGATATAAGCCGCATGATGGAATAAAAGCCGCTTGTTTGATTCTTGCCCAATATGTCGTTGTGCTAAGATTTAACTCAAGCCAAACGAGAGGCTTACGCCTCAAGGGGGTCAAGGAATCAGGAAAAGGGAGCGCGAGGGAAAAACCTAAAGGGGATAGGGGGAATGTGAGCTCGCGAACCTTCCCCCTGTCCTCTTTGGGTTGTTCCCTCGCATTCGCGCCCCGCGCCCAG
>JAFWUX010000106.1 GCA_017523995.1 Oscillospiraceae bacterium
ATCCTCGACCAGATACGATTTGCTGTAGAGATTCACGGTCTCACGCCCGACCTTGACATTACTTGCATTGAGCATCACATGATTGCTGACAAAACGCTCATAAGGCAAGGTCTGAATTGTCGTTCGTTTCCGCCTGCCGAAGAACCGTTTGAAAAAGGAAATCATTTCACCACCTCCTCGTAGTCGCCGTTTGCAATGCGCTGCCGCACGATTTCTTCCTCAATCAGCTCTGTATGCAGATCTTCAAAGATTCCGTCCGCATCCTCATAAACACGCTCCTGCGGATTGAACCACATATTGCATAACGCCTTGACGAGTTCCTCGAAGCGCATCCCGTGGAATGTAAAGAAGCCGAACGCAAAAAACGGAATCACAGCAGCAATAACAAACCACGGTAATACATCGGCGGAGATACGTCCGCGTCCGAAAATACCGATCGGAACACCGACCAGCATTGCACCGGCGATTGAAAAAAACTGCCGCGCTGACAGTCCGAAAATGAGTTTTGACTTGTATTCCTGAATCTCAGCAGGAATCTTCATAGATAACATGACGCACCTCCTTTACGCCGCACCGCAGATCTTCTTTGCCCAGTTGCCGGATTTCATTACGCCCAGGCCAAGAGAAATGAGCGCTATGAATTGTATCAGTTTCAAAGAGCTTAGTCCAGAAGTATGGTTTGCGAAATACTGCGAAACAGCTAGATATACAATGAACATGACAACAATCACCGCGATCTGAATGACCGTTGCAATATAGTTTTTGATGAAGCTCTTTGCCACATCGTGCGTAGTATCCGAAGCAAAGGTAGCGATTGGCAGCGGCGCGAAGATCGTATACACAGAAAGCTCAAACAATCGTCCGATCGTCACCACAAAGATCATGTAAGCAATGGCTTTCATCGCCAAAAAGTACGGCTGCCAGAGGATGATCTCAATGGTCGGATTAAAGGTCAGCGCCGTAGTCGGATTTCCGAAGGCATGATCTTCAAATTGGACGGAAGTGCCGGAAGGGAACACCGCGTTCGGATAAAACATTTTTACCGCATCCTGCGATATAATATAGGTATATCCATGCCGTGTTTCTCCAGCTCCGACGTGCTCCCAGAACTTGATCCATCCCTGATACCAGTGATCCGCCTGAACCACATCTTTCAGCAGACTCTCACCGATGGTTACCTCGTAAGTGACTTTGTGTCCGGCTGGCAGGAAGTCCATATTTGAACTTGTCGCTGCGCGGTTGATGGTATTGAAGCCCTTGTAGATATACTCAACAATCAGATCTGCATTCTGCACGACCTGCTTGATGACAATGAGTTTCACAAGAAAGATCAGGATATTTTCCCATTTGCTTGACCACTCGAAATTGGTAGTCTTTCGGAAAAACTCCACCATGAGCAGCAGAACGGCTACAATCAAAGCGAGATTTTGTGTCGCAGTTCGTATTGCAACGCCGATTGTTCCGGCACTGCCGCCGACGCTGTTGACGACCGTATAAGGCGAAACCTGTGTAAAGTTGAATGCGCTTTTCAGGATTTCGTTCGTTTCATCGACATTTTCCGTAATTGTCGCGTAAACATCCTGCACATCGTTGTTGAAAATATCCGCGTGCGCGACCATCGGAAAAAAGATATTCATGAGTCCGGCAACAATCACGAACAGAAAAATATGCCTGTGAAAGCGCCGGAGCTTTTCTTTCGGGGATAACAGCTTTGTTTTCATATGATACCCCCTGACTTATACAAAAGTATGCAGGATTCCCGAAACGGAAACCACGATCGCACCGGCAGCGAATGTTTTGAGCGCAGCGACCTTGCCGACCGCATTGTTATCCTTGATCGAGAATCCGAACATCACCGCGCCGACCAGTGTTCCGGCAGCACCGACACGCCTTGTCCAGCGTCCGATGAACAGCAGGATATTCTGGAAAATTGTCTCCGCATTGGTCGTTGCAAGCTCAAAGATACCGAGATTGGCGATTGCTGCCTGAATCATGAAGCCGGAAACCATCGTGAGCAGCGCGGGGAGCTGATCTCTTGTTTCGTCGGCTTTAATTGACAACGCAAATTTGATCGCGCCGATAAACGCGACAAGACCGCCGATGCGGGAAATCCATGTACCAAAAAAGGTGAGACCGGTCTGCGCCAGATATGCCGGATTTTCGGGAGCGCCGGTGTTCGGGAGAATCGCTGCCATAATCGGTAAGATATTCATTATGCGTCCTCCTTACGGGGCTAAGCCCGCCCCGCGCAGAGCGGGGCAGACCAGCCATACGGTTTAGCTGAACAGATCAAACATACTGGACGCGGCACAGAGCGCTGCGACAATAAAGCCCGCGATCATCGTGATCAGACCGGCCTGTTTCTG
>JAFWUX010000107.1 GCA_017523995.1 Oscillospiraceae bacterium
AAACTGCCTATCAGGCGGAGCGCAAGGGCACCGGCCATGCGGTGATGCAGGCAAAGGATTTCCTCAATGCGGACACGGACGGCAATACGCTCGTGCTCTGCGGCGACGCGCCGTTCATTGATGCAGATACGATCAAGGGCTCGCTTGCGCGCCATATCGAGGAGAAAAATACCGTGACGGTCATTACGGCGGATGTTGCGGAGCCGACCGGCTACGGCAGAATCCTCCGCACGGACAGCGGCATCAAGGGCATTGTCGAGGAAAAGGACGCGACCGACGCACAGCGCACGATCAAGGAGATCAACTCCGGCTGCTACTGGTTCCGCACGACCGACCTGATCGGTCTGCTCGGCAGGATCAAAAACAACAACAAGCAGGGCGAATATTATCTGACCGATACCGTTGCGATCGCGCTGGACAGCGGGATGCGCGCGGGTGCATACAAATCCGCGAACCCCGATGTGGTGCTCGGCGCGAATGACCGGAAGGGCCTGCTGATGCTGAATGAGACTGCGCGGCAGCGTATTCTCGATCGCCTTATGGCGGCGGGTGTCGGCTTTGTCTGCACGGACGGCATCATCATTGAGCGGAATGTCCAGATCGGCAGAGGCACGGAGATCCTGCCCAACACGATCATCCGCGGAAAGACCGTCATCGGCGAAAACTGCAAGATCGGCCCGAACTGCGTGCTCGAGAACACGGTCATCGGCGACAATGTCACGCTGAACACCGTGCAAGCCTACGATTCGCAGATCGACAGCGGCGTGCGCATCGGTCCGTATGTACATATCCGTCCGGACAGCCATATCTGCTCCGCCGTCAAGATCGGCGACTTTGTGGAGATCAAGAACAGCGAGATCGGCGAGGGCACGATGATCGCGCACCTTGCGTATCTCGGCGACAGCGATATCGGAAAGCATGTGAACATCGGATGCGGTACTGTGACGGTCAACTTTGACGGCCTGAAAAAGTCCCGCTGCGAGATCGGCGACCATGCGTTTATCGGCTGCAACAACAATCTGATCGCGCCGGTTTCGCTCGGCAAGGACTGCTATACGGCAGCAGGCGCGACCATTACGGCGGATGTGCCGGATTATGCGCTGGCAATCGACCGCGGCACGCTCCACATCAAGGAGGGCTACACGCTGCGCAAGTTCGCCAAGAAGAAGGAAGAGAAATAAGACGCGCTTTGCGATGATTTAGAATGGGGCTCCGCCCCATTCCCTGCTGGGGACTAGTCCCCAGACCCCGTTATGTGTAACAAATGGGTGCTGACGTTGCAGTCGGCACCCGTTTTTATTTTCAATCGTCGAAGGTTATTCACGCTTCACTATTCGTCATTCACTCTTCACTAAAATAAAGATTACCGGTATGCTGCCGGCGAGCTTTAGAGCGGGGAGCAGCAACGCCAAAGAAGCCGCCCTGCGGCGTATACCGCGATTGTTGGGAGCGCTTCGCCAACCGCCCCCGGAGGGAAATGCCAGCGGGGGCTCCCCGCCGGGCACTGCCCGTTGACTTTTTTGGGGATTTGTGGTATGATATATCATAGGCTTTCTGTATGCCGGATTTCCGTCACAGAACCTGAATCTGACAGAACGGAGTCTGCGAAACATGGCAGGTACCAAACGGACAAGCGACCGCGTCGCCCTCGGCGGGATCGTCGCGGCACTTTGCATCGTCATCATGTTTCTGACCGGTGTCGTACCGGCACTTTATATCGTCTCGCCCATGGCGGCAGGACTGCTCATGGTGATCCTCGCCGAGGAGGTCTCCGTCGGCTGGGCGTGGCTGACCTATCTGGCCGTCAGCCTGCTGGCACTGATCGTCACCTTTGACAAGGACGCCGCCCTGATGTTCATTCTGTTTTTCGGCTACTATCCGATCCTGCGGCGCAGGCTTGAGCGGATCAGGCCGAAGATCCTGAAAACACTCTGCAAGTATCTGCTGTTCAATGTGTTTCTCGTGATCGACTGGTTCCTGACGGTTTACCTGCTCGGGATGCCGACCTTCGAGGACACGGGGCCTGTGATGTATGCGGTGCTGATCATCGCGTTCAATGTGATCTTTCATTTTTACGATAACATCCTCTCCAAAATGGACTGGATCTATCGGCAGATCTTCGTAAAAAGAGTGCTCGGACGGCGCGGAAGGTGAGGGGAACCCATGCCGCCGGCTGAACGGAGCACCGCACAGAATCTGACATTTTATATTTGATACCCGGAGGATTTCTCATGGCATTTGTAACGATCACCTGCCCGCAGTGCGGCGGACAGGCACTGATAGAAGCAGGCAGGAGCGTGATGTGCCCCTACTGCGGCAAGGAAATCTCTGCACCGGCCGCGGACGGCGGCTTTGCCTATGCGCCCGTGGATGCGCAGCAGAGCGCGGTACAGTTCGCGCCGCCGCCCGTGCAGACGGACATGCAGGATCCGACTGTGTTCGGAAATCAGCCTGCCGTCATGCCTGCGCAGCCGTATCAGCAGCAGTATGTGATGCCGCAGTATACGCAGGAGCAGCTGCTTGCCGCACAGCAGAAGCGCACGAACTGGTATTATACCAATGCGGCGATGATCGGCGGCCAGACTCTGCTGTTTGCATTCGGTGTCTTTTATGCGATCCTCGGCTTCAACGTCGGCGCGGCTTTGATCCTGACTTGGGTCCTTTCGATTCCCGGCTGCGGTCTGCTTTCCGCGCTGCTGCGTCCGGATGACGCCTATATTGACAAGAAACCGATGTTTAAAAGCAAGATCGCACATGGCTTTGCACAGCTGATTCTCGGTGCTGCGACCTCATCAGCCGTCGGCGCGATCATCGGCGCGATCCTGAACGCTTTGTTTGGTTAAGAATGCGCGATGATCTTTTATGGGGCTCCGCCCCAACCCCCGCTTAAGGGACATTGTCCCTTAAGAATCCCATTATTATGTAATAATGGAGGTGTGATGTATGGAACTGAAATCTCTGAATTGCCCCAATTGCGGCGCTTCGGTTCAGATTCCGGAAGGGAAGAATCTGTTTTTCTGCACTTACTGCGGTTCGCAGATTCAGATTGACGACGGCAAGATCACCATTGACCTCAATGCGAATATCAATCTCAATCATCAGTATTCTGACGTTGCTCGCTTGAAGGAACTGGAATTGCAGGAACAGGAACGGAAACGGCAGGAATTAGCAGCGAAAAAGGAAAAACTTAAACCGCTCTGGTGGCTTGGTGGTGTACTTGTTTGGCTTATAATTTGTGCCGCCATTATTCTTTTCAATTCAGGTGCACTTTCGGTGCTGTTTATCGTGTTATGGTTAGGTGGAACAGCTGTTTTTGCGATAACCTTTCCAAAAAAAAGTAATAGTCCATCGAATATCTTTGGATGTATTATCGCTTTTTTAGTGCTTTTCGGCAGTTTAACTTTAATCAAAGCGTTTACAGTTTTAATTGCATCTTTATTGGGTATTTCTTTGGCTACATAAGTAAATGCAAGGAAGATAAATTGACTTGCAGCATTTTTTATGATCTTTCCGCGAAGCGGATACATCTATATATCACAAAGGAGTAATGAAAACAATGGACAACATGCAAGGTATGAAGCGCACCTGCTACTGCGGCGAGGTGCTCGAAGCGGGCAAGACCGTCACGGTCGGCGGCTTTGTCGATACCGTCCGCGACAAGGGCGGCATCCTTTTCATCGTCCTGCGCGACCGCACGGGCGTGGTGCAGCTGACCTTCGACGATACCACGGACAAGGCACTGTTTGAGAAGGCCGCGTCCTGCAAGAGCGAGTACGTCATCATGGCGAAGGGCGAGGTGCGCGAGCGCGAGAGCAAGACCGACAAGATCGCGACGGGTCATGTGGAGATCTACGTGACCGAGCTGCGCATTCTTGCAAAGGCCAAGACGCCCCCGTTCGAGATCACCGCGCAGACCAAGGTCAACGAGGAGCTGCGCCTGAAATACCGCTATCTCGATCTTCGCAGAGCACCGCTGCAGCAGAATCTGATCCTGCGTCATAAAATTGCGCAGTGCGCACGGCAGTATTTCTACGAAAACGGCTTCCTCGAGATCGAAACGCCGATGATGATGAAGTCCACGCCGGAGGGCGCAAGAGACTATCTTGTCCCGTCCAGAGTGCACCACGGCGAGTTCTACGCGCTGCCGCAGTCCCCGCAGATCTACAAGCAGCTGCTCATGGTCGCGGGCTATGACCGCTACATCCAGCTGGCAAGATGCTTCCGCGACGAGGATCTCCGCGCAGACCGTCAGCCGGAGTTCACGCAGATCGACCTCGAAATGAGCTTTGTCGATGTGGACGATATCCTCGATCTGACCGAGGGTTTCCTGATCCGTCTTTTCAAGGACGTCATGCACCGCGAGCTGAAAACGCCGCTGCCCAGACTGACCTATACCGAAGCGATGAACCGTTTTGGCTCCGATAAGCCTGACCTGCGCTTCGGCATGGAGCTGACCGACCTCTCCGAGACCGTGAAGGACTGCGAATTTGCGGTATTTTCCGGCGCACTGGCAGCAGGCGGAACCGTCCGCTGCATTACGGCCAAGAATGCGGCAGGTACGCTGACCCGCAAGGAGATCGACAAGCTGACCGAAATGGTCAAAGGCATCGGCGCAAAGGGTCTTGCATATATCCGCTGGGTCGATGCGGAGCCGAACTGCTCCTTCGGCAAGTTCCTGAAGGACGGCGAGCTTGACGCGATCCTGAAAGCGGCAGGCGCAGAGCAGGGCGACGTCGTGCTGATCGTCGCAGACAGGACCTCTGTGACGCTGCCGGTTCTCGGTGCGCTGCGCAATCACCTTGCAAGAAAGCTTGACCTGATCCCGGAAAACGAATTTAACTTCCTGTGGATCACGCAGTTCCCGTTCTTCGAGAAGGACGAGGAGACCGGCGAATGGCTTGCCATGCATCATCCGTTCACGATGCCGATGGACGAGTGCCTGCAGTATCTCGACACCGCACCGGAGAAGGTCTTTGCAAAGGCATACGACCTTGTGCTGAACGGCACGGAGCTCTGCTCCGGTTCGATCCGCATCACGGATTACGAGCTGCAGCAGAAAATGTTTGAATCGCTCGGCCTGACCGACGAGGAGATCGAAGCGAAGTTCGGCTTCCTTGTCGAGGCTTACAAGTACGGCGCACCGCCC